>NZ_JBTOQG010000056.1:0-277760 GCF_055283955.1 Pseudomonas sp. HP_12 | reverse complement strand
GATCACCCGGACAATGCCATAGATGGACCTGCTGAAAAATTAACTGTGGGAGCGAGCTTGCTCGCGAATGCTGAGTGTCAGGCGATGAAGATGTGTCGAAGGCACGAACGTCTTCGTGAGCAAGCTCACTCCCACAGGATTCGCGTTTGTCAGCTGATTGCGGTGTACAACCACAGCAGGACAGTCTCACGCCTCCGATCACCCGGACAATGCCATAGATGGACCTGCTGAAAAATTAACTGTGGGAGCGAGCTTGCTCGCGAATGCTGAGTGTCAGGCGATGAAGATGTGTCGAAGGCACGAACGTTTTCGTGAGCAAGCTCACTCTCACAAGTTTGCGGAATGACCCGGTCGCTCGGCCACCCCGCTTACGCCTGTAACTGTCTACATCTTCAGCAGGCGCTGGTTGATCGACGCTTCAATCCCTGCAGCATCCAGCCCGCACTCGGCAAGCATCTGCGCCGGTTTGGCGTGCTCGACGTACACATCCGGCAGGCCCAGGTGCAGCACCGACTTGAGAATGTTCTCTCGCGCCAGGAACTCGCTAACCGCCGCACCGGCACCGCCCATGATGGCGTTTTCTTCGATCGTCACGAGCAAGTCGTGGCTGCCGGCCATTTCGCGCAACAGTGCCTCGTCCAGCGGTTTGACAAAACGCATGTCGACCACGGTTGCATCAAGTTTTTCCGCCACGATCAGCGCTTCGGTCAATTGCACGCCAAACACCAGCATCGCGACTTTGCTGCCTTGACGGCGAACCACCCCCTTGCCGATTTCCAGCGGTTCGAGACTGCTCTCGATCACGGCATTGGGGCCGTTGCCGCGCGGGTAACGCACAGCGGCGGGGCCTTTGAACAGGTGACCGGTGGTGAGCATCTTGCGCAGTTCGTTTTCATCGCTCGGCGTCATGACCAGCATGCCGGGGATGCAACGCAGGTACGACAGATCGAAACTGCCGGCGTGGGTCGGGCCGTCTTCGCCCACCAGACCGGCGCGGTCGATGGCAAACAGCACGTCCAGATTCTGCACCGCGACGTCATGAATCAGCTGGTCGTAACCACGCTGCAGGAACGTCGAGTAAATCGCCACGACCGGCTTGGCGCCTTCGCAGGCCATGCCCGCTGCCAGCGTCACCGCGTGCTGCTCGGCGATGGCAACGTCGAAATAGCGCTCCGGGAAACGTTCGCTGAACGCAACCAGATCCGAGCCTTCTTTCATGGCGGGCGTGATGCCGACCAGGCGCTCGTCCGCTTCGGCCATGTCGCACAGCCACTGGCCGAACACGCCGGAATACTTTGGCCCGCCGGCTTTTTTGGGCACGACAGGCGCATTCAGCGGATCGAGTTTGGTGATCGCGTGATAGCCGATCGGGTCGACTTCAGCCGGCGCGAAACCTTTGCCTTTCTTGGTGACCACGTGCAGGAACTGCGGACCCTTGAGGTCACGCATGTTGCGCAGGGTGGCGATCAGGATAGGCAGGTCGTGGCCATCGATCGGGCCGATGTAGTTCCAGCCGAGTTCTTCGAACAGCGTGCCGGGCACCAGCATGCCTTTGGCGTATTCCTCGGTGCGGCGGGCGATTTCCCACGCGCCGGGCAGACGCGACAGCACTTTCTTGCTGCCTTCGCGCATGCTTGTGTACGTGCGGCTTGAGAGGATTTTCGCCAGGTAGTTCGACAGCCCGCCGACGTTGCGCGAGATCGACATGTCGTTGTCGTTGAGGATCACCAGCATGTCGGCGCTGACTTCGGGCGCATGGTTCAGCGCTTCGAAGGCCATGCCGGCGGTCAGTGCGCCGTCGCCGATCACGGCGATGGACTTGCGCTCACTGCCTTGCAGCCGGGAGGCGATCGCCATGCCCAGCGCGGCGCTGATGGAGGTGCTGGAGTGACCGACGCCAAAGGTGTCGTATTCGCTCTCGCTGCGACGCGGAAATGCCGCCACACCGCCTTTTTGGCGCAGGGTCGACATCTGCTCGCGGCGACCCGTGAGGATCTTGTGCGGGTACGCCTGATGACCGACGTCCCAGACCAGCCGGTCGTCGGGGGTATCGAAGACGTAGTGCAAGGCCACGGTCAGTTCGATGACGCCGAGGCCGGCGCCGAAGTGGCCGCCGGTCTGGCCAACGGTGTAGAGCAGCTCCAGGCGCAGTTCATCAGCCAGGGCTTCAAGCTCTGCTTCACCTAAGCGGCGCAGGCCGTCCGGCGTCACTGCCTTGTCGAGCAGGGGCGTGGACGGGCGCTCGCGGGGAATCTCTTTGAACGTCGTGGGCATCAGGCGAATCGTTATAAGTAAAAGAGGCGGCAGTTTACCTGATGCATTACCGGCTGCGCACGATGTGCAGCAACGCGATGTTCAGGAGAAACGATTGCCGGCGAAATGGGGCAGCGGCAGCAAGGCCGCTCACGCCCGATAAGTCCTATGACCTGCGCTTGGTTGCGGGGTTCGACTCGTCGCGGGCTTCGACTAGTTGCGGCGTTCAACGATATAACGCGCCAGGGCCCGCAACGGCTCGGCGGCCTCATCGAACGGTCGCAGCGCCACAAGGGCCTGATCGCGCAATTCAAGTGCGTAATGTTTGGCTTCTTCCAGACCCAGCAGCGCGGGGTAGGTCGGCTTGTCCCGGGCAATATCGGCGCCCTGGCGTTTGCCCAGCGTGGCGGTATCGCTTTCGACGTCCAGAATGTCGTCCTGGACCTGAAAAGCCAGACCGATGGCGCGGGCGTAAATCTGCAGCGAATCGAGTTGAACCTGGGTTGCGTTGCCGCTGGCCAGAGCGCCAAGCCTGACGCTGGCTTCGATCAGTGCGCCGGTCTTGTGCCGGTGCATGAATTCCAGCGCCTTCTGGTCGAGCTTGAGCCCGACCGAGCCGAGATCGATGGCCTGTCCGCCGACCATGCCGGCAGGGCCGGATGCTCGGGCGAGGGTGGCGACCATCTTCAGCCGGGTGTCGGCGTTCTGCGGGGTCAGCGCGTTCTCGCTCAGCACGCTGAAGGCCAGGGTCTGCAGGCCGTCGCCGGCGAGAATCGCGCAGGCTTCGTCAAAGGCTTTATGGGTGGTGGGCAGGCCGCGACGCAAATCGTCGTCGTCCATGGCTGGCAGGTCGTCGTGCACCAGCGAGTACGCGTGGATCAGCTCGACGGCACAGGCCGCGCCGTTGGCGTGCTCGGCGTTGCCGCCCAAGGCTTCGCAGGCGGCGTAAACCAGCAGCGGGCGCACGCGCTTGCCGCCATTGGTGACGCTGTAGCGCATGGCGGCGTAAAGGCGGGTCAATTCAGGGGCGGGCGCATCGAACAGCGTCTCCAGCGCCGCATTGACGCGAGCCTGGCTGAGTGCCTGATACGCCGCGATCATTCCGGCTGTTCCGCGTCAAATGGCTCTTCGGCCAGTTCGCCGTCGCGTTCCAGCAAGACCTGCACTTTCTGCTCGGCCTGGGCCAGCGCGCTCTGGCACTCGCGGGTCAGGCGGATGCCTTGCTCGAAGGCAGTCAGTGAGTCTTCCAGCGACAGCTCACCGTTCTCCAGACGCTCGACGAGCGTTTGCAAATCCGTGAGGGACTGTTCGAAATCCAGTGCAGCTTTCTTGCGGGCCATGGCGGCTATCCCGGTAGACGTTAAACCGGCGCGACACTAGCAGAGCGCACGCATCGGGGCAAATGAGAAGGGGGTGCAGATGAGGGCTCGCTGCTGCCGCACTCCCGTCAAAAACCGAAGATGTCACTACCGGCGGACTAACTGTGGGAGTCGAGCTTGCTCGCGAAGAGGCCCGAACATCCGCTAAATAATCAGCGGCTGAAATACCTTCTTCGCGAGCAAGCTCGCTCCCACAAGAATTGCATCTGCCTCGCGGATGTTGGCCGCAGATGATGGACCTGTGGGAGCGAGCTTGCTCGCGAATAGGCCGGGACATCCGATAAATCTTCAGCGGCTGAACGACCGTCTTCGTCCGGATGCGGCCCAGAGCAAGCTCGCTTCTTCAGGTGTGTGCGGCAAGGGTTAAAGGAAGGTAAACACCGTCTCGGCCGGCAGGCGCGATTTCGGCAGTTTGGCGTTGAAATCGCTGTCGCTGCGGTAGCCCAGGCTGACCACGACCAGACTGGTGAAGCCCTTGTTACGCAGGCCGAGTTCTTCGTCGAGCTTCTTGAAATCGAAACCTTCCATCGGCGTCGCATCCAGCCCCAACGATGCAGCGCCCAACAGCAAGGTGCCCAGCGCCAGGTAGGTTTGCTTTTCCATCCAGTGCTGCACGTCTTTCTGATCGTATTTGTGCATGTTCACGTAACCGCGACGGGTTTTGTCCTGACCGGCTTTGGCCTCGTCGTTGGCGAACCGCCCGTCAGCCGCTTCTTGGGCCAGCACGTCGTACAGGTGCGATTCCGGCATTTCAGTGCGGGTGCAAAGCACTACGACGTGAGAGGCATTGAGCATCTTCGCTTCGTTATAGGCAAAACTACCCTCCGCCGATTTGGCCACGCGCGCTTTGCCCTGCTCATCGGAGGCGACGATGAAGTGCCATGGCTGCGAGTTCACCGATGACGGGCTGTGACGCAGTTGTTCCAGCAACTCGTGGATCGTCTCCTGCGGGATCTTGCGTGAGGCGTCGTAGGCTTTCGTGGTGTAGCGCGATTTTGCCAGTGCGGTCAGTTGCATGATGAATCTCCGGAATTGGAAAACGGAATCAACGTGTCGGTGCAGGTGCGGCGTCGATCTTCACCCGCAGCAGGCTGTAGGGTTTTTCGCGCAGATCCCTGCCATCGTGGAAACCGGCCTGGCGCTGCAGCTGGTTGGCGGTGAAATACAGGTAGCCATCCGGCCCGACCGACAAGGTGTCCGGCCACAGCACGCGAGGATCGTGAACGATGGTCTGCCAGCTGCCGTCGGCCAGGCGTTTGCGGATGCCGTTGTGTTCGTAGTCGCCGGCGTAGACCGCGCCGTTGGCATCGGCTTCCAGACCGTCGGACGCGCCTTTTTCGCCGAGATCTTTGACCGCAGCGTTCAGTTGCGCCTCGCTCACACTTGCATCACGCAGCATCCCGGTAGGCACTGCATACAGGTGGCGACTGGAAAGCGCGCTGAAATACAGTGTCTTGCCGTCAGGGGACAGGGCGATGCCATCAGACGCAACGACCATGGTTTTTGGCTTGCCGTCTGGGCCTTTGCTGACCAGTGCGGTTTGGCCTTCGACGACCGGTTTGAAGTCAGGATCGGCCGAAGTGGATTTTGCGCCGCTCAAGCGACGGGTCGCCTTGCCGCTGGCGATGTCCATGACGATGATCGCGCCGGGCCCGGAGACCGACGAATCCGTCACGTAAACCGTGCCTTCCTTGCCGCTGCGAAAATCAAAGCGCATGTCATTGACGTAGGTGCTCGGCAGGATGACGTTGGCCGGGAAGACCAGGGTTTTGACCACCTTGTTACTGGCCAGATCAACCGCCACCAGCTTGGCGCCGCCGGCTTTTGGCGCGGCGAAATTCGGTGCAGCGGTGTCCAGCAACCAGACGCGGCCCTGACCGTCGGCGACCACGCTTTGCACGCTGATCAGCCCTTTCGCCGGGTCTTTGGGATCTTCCTTGTTGATGGCGGCATCGGGGTAGGCGACGACTTTGCCGTCACGGATCTCACCCACGGTAAACGGCACGTCGTCGCCCCAGTGCGGGAAGTTGACGAAGATGC
Organism: Pseudomonas sp. HP_12; assembly: GCF_055283955.1. NCBI lineage: Bacteria > Pseudomonadati > Pseudomonadota > Gammaproteobacteria > Pseudomonadales > Pseudomonadaceae > Pseudomonas > Pseudomonas sp. HP_12. The sequence goes on along the minus strand of NZ_JBTOQG010000056.1, from coordinate 272,088 downwards.
GCCCGGTTTCTGTCACGGTCACGCCGGTGGGCATGGCGTCGTGGAAGGTGAACACCTGCTCCAGCTGACCGATGGTTTTTTCCGCCGGTGCATTGGCGGGTAGCGCGGTGGTTGCGATCGTGGCGGCGATGCCGGTCTGGCTGATCAAAGCGACTGAGAGTGCCAGCGCCGACACCATCATGTTCTGTTTCATGGACACAAACGACTCCCGGCCTGCCGCAGCAGGCCATTCAAATAATGGAAACAGGTTCAGAAACCTTCGAGAACGATCTTGCCCTTGGCCTTGCCGCTTTCGATCACGGCGTGGGCGCGGCGCAGGTTTTCAGCATTGATCGCGCCGAAGTGCTCACCGAGGGTGGTCTTCAGTACGCCCTGGTCGATCAGATCGGCGACGCGATTGAGCAGTTCGTGCTGGGCAATCATGTCCGGCGTTTCGTACAGCGAGCGGGTGAACATCAATTCCCAGTGCAGCGACAGGGCCTTGCGTTTCATCGGCACCACGTCGAGGGATTTCGGGTCATCGATCAGCGCCAACTGGCCTTGTGGTTTGAGGGCCTCGATCAGCTGCGTGAAGTACGAATCGGTGTGGGTCAGGCTGGCGACATGGCTCACCTGGCCGACGCCGATCTGGTTCAGCTGCTCAACCAGCGGCTGGCTGTGATCGATGACGTGATGGGCGCCCAGGCTTTCGACCCACTCGCGGGTTTCCGGACGGGACGCCGTGCCGATCACGGTCAGCTTGGTCAGTTGACGGGCCAGTTGCACCAGAATCGACCCGACGCCGCCACCGGCACCGACGATCAGCAGGCTGTCACCTTCGCCGCCGCCTTCTTCAACGCCCAGACGGTCAAACAGCAATTCCCAGGCGGTGATCGAGGTCAGCGGCAGCGCGGCGGCGTGGGCGTTGTCGAGTGTCTTGGGTTTGTGCCCGACGATGCGCTCATCGACCAGGTGGAATTCGCTGTAGCTGCCGGGGCGAGCGATGGAACCGGCGTAGAACACTTCGTCCCCGGCTTTGAATAGCGTGACGTCGCTGCCCGTTTCGCGAACTACGCCGACCGCGTCCCAGCCGACCACTTTGGGGGCGGTGGCCGCAGAGCCGGCGCGAATTTTGGTGTCCACCGGGTTCACCGAAATCGCTTTGACTTCGACCAGCAAATCCCGAGCGCCGGGCGTTGGCTTGGGCAGGTCTATGTCGAGCAGCGCATTGGGGTCTTCGATGGGCAGACCGTGTTGGGTGAAGGCGACGGCTTTCATGGCGATCTCTCTAAAATGGGATGACAGAGGCGTATTGAAACGTTGGACCCATCTTGTTCTTGTTCGTCAGGCAGAAAAACCCGCAGAATCCGGCAACACTTTCACCGCTGGAGTGAAAATGATCCGCATCGACGACCTGACTCTGTTCGTTCGCACCGCCGCTTTGGGCAGTTTTTCCAATGCCGCGCGGGAGGTGGATCTGTTGCCGGGGCAAGTCGCGGCGGCTATCAAGCGCCTCGAACGCGAGCTGGATATTCGCCTGTTTGCCCGCTCGACGCGCAGCTTGCGTCTTACCGCTGAAGGCGAGCAGTACCTGCCGACCGCCCAGACGGTGCTCGATGCGTTACGGGATGGCCGGGAAAAGCTGCAGCGGGAAAGCGCTGAGCTGCAAGGCACGCTGCAAGTGGCGGCGCCTTCGGATCTGGGGCGAAACATGCTGCTGCCGTGGCTGACGGATTTTCGCAGTCAGCACCCGGCGCTGAATCTGCGCCTGTTTATCTCCGATCAAGTGGCCGATCTGTTTCGCGATCCGGTGGACGTCGCCATTCGCTACGGCGTGATCGAAGACGCGAATTACATTGCGTTGGCGCTGGCGCCATGGAATCGCCGGGTGTTGGTGGCATCGCCGGACTACTTGGCGCGCAAGGGCCGTCCGATGGTGTCTGATGACTTGCTGCGACACGAGTGTCTCCTGTTTACGCTGGCAGGGCGGGTGTACGACAAATGGCGGCTCGGTGGCCGGGTGTTTTCAGTGTCAGGCCCGTTGCTCACCGATGACGCAGATCTGGTGAGACGCTGGGCGGTGGCGGGGCAGGGCGTTGCGTACAAGTCGTGGCTGGATGTTTGCGAGGACGTGCACGCCGGGCGGCTGGAGCTGTTGCTGCCGGATTACCCGGGCGAACCGACCCCGCTGAATCTGGTTTGCCCGCACCGCAAACAGTTTTCCCCGGCGGTGCAGCAGTTGCATTCGCTGTTGAAAAACCGCTTTGCCGGAATGGAGAAGGGGTTGCCGGCATTGTTGTGAGTATGAGTTGTGATCGTTCCCACGCCGAGCGTGGGAACGATCAAACGCAATCATTGTGGGAGTGAGCTTGCTCACGAAGACGGCATTTCAACCGCTGAAGATTCGGCGGATGTACTGGCCTCTTCGCGAGCAAGCTCACTCCCACAGATTTTGCGTTCGCTGAAGATTATGGTCGCTGCCGAGAGCGACTGTGGGAGTGAGCTTGCTCACGAAGACGGCATTTCAACCGCTGAAGATTTGGTGGATGTACGGACGCCTTCGGGAGCAAGCTCCCTCCCACAAGTTATATGCCAGGCGATACATCTGCGGCGTTAATGGGAATGCCGTGGCTCTCCGCTTCGTGCGATGACCCGCAAATGCAAGGTCGCTGGCTCCAGACATCCGCCGGTGGACAACTGCCCCACCAACTGCCGATACAGCTCCTGCCACGGGGTTTGCGAGGCCGGCATTTTCGGCTCGAACAGCGCGCGGCGCGCGGCCATCTCCTCGTCGCTGACCAGCACGTTGACGCTGCGGTTATTCAAATCCACGCGCAGCCGGTCGTTGGTTTTCAGCAACGCAAGCCCACCGCCCACCGCCGCTTCGGGCGACATATTGAGGATCGAGGGACTGGCCGAGGTCCCGCTCTGCCGGCCATCGCCCAGGCACGGCAGCGAATCGATGCCCTGCTTGATCAGCGCAGACGGCGGCGCCATGTTTACCACTTCGGCGCTGCCGGGATAACCGACCGTACCTGCGCCACGGATCACCAGAATGCAGCGCTCGTCGATTTCCAGCGAAGGGTCGTTGATCCGCGCGTGGTAGTCCTCCGGGCCCTCGAACACAATGGCTCGCGCCTCGAAGCTGTTCTCCGCGCCCGGTTCGGACAGATAGGTCTTGCGGAAGGCCTCGCCGACCACCGACATCTTCATGATCGCGCTGTCGAAAAAATTGCCGCTCAGCACGATAAAACCGGCGCGGTGTTTGAGCGGGTCTTCGTACGGACGGATCACGTCAGCGTCGTGGGCGACGGCGTTGCGCACGATGTCACCAATGGTTTTGCCGGAGACCGTGCCGCATTCTCCGTGCAGCTTGCCGGCCTTCTGCAGCTCGTGCATCACCGCTGGCACGCCGCCTGCGCGGTGAAAGCCTTCCCCCAGGTACTTCCCGGCCGGCATGCAATTGACCAGCAACGGCACGTCTTCGCCGATGCGCTGCCAGTCGTCGAGGCTCAACTCGACGCCCATGTGCCGGGCGATGGCGATCAAGTGAGGCGGGCAGTTACTCGAAGCCCCCAGTGCTGAGGCCACCGCGATCGCGTTTTCAAACGCCTCGCGGGTCATGATCTGCGAGGGGCGCACGTCTTCACGGACCAGATCGCAGATCCGCTTGCCGGTCATGTAGGCCATCTGCCCGCGCTCGCGGTACGCCGCCGGAATACTCGCGCAACCCGGCAGCGACATGCCCAGCGCCTCGGCCAGCGCGTTCATCGAAAGCGCGGTGCCCATGGTGTTGCAGTGGCCCACCGACGGCGACGCGGCGGTGGTCATTTCCATGAAGTCTTCGTAATTGATCTCACCGGCCGACAGCAGATTGCGCGCATGCCAGAGCACCGTGCCGGAGCCGATCAGCTCGCCCTTGTGCCGACCGTCAAGCATCGGCCCGCCGGACAACACGATGGCCGGCAGGTCGGTGGTCGCCGCTGCCATCAGGCAGGCCGGGGTGGTTTTGTCGCAGCCGGTGGTGAGGACAACGCCATCCAGCGGGTAGCCGTGGAGAATTTCCACCAGCCCGAGGTACGCCAGGTTTCGGTCCAGAGCAGCGGTCGGACGGCGGGTCTGCTCGGCCATCGGGTGGACCGGAAACTCCATCGGAATCCCGCCTGCATCACGAATCCCGGCCTTGACCCGCTGGGCGAGCTCCAGGTGATGACGATTGCAGGGCGCCAGATCAGAACCCGTCTGAGCGATGCCGATGATCGGTCGGCCGGATTGCAGCTCCTCGCGGGTCAGGCCGTAGTTCATGTAGCGCTCGACGTACAGCGCCGTCATGTCGGCGTGTTCCGGATCATCGAACCATTGCTGGCTGCGAAGGGGGCGTTTCGGCGTGTCGGACATGGTTCGGGTCTCTCTTGGAATTAGGTGTGCTGCGTAAGGTGCAGCGTTACAACAAACCGCGCACGGCGAGATTGCGTATCAACGCGCCGACGCCGAACGTCCACGGCGCCGCGTCGCTGCTGTGGGTCACCTCATTGTGCAGGCCGCCGAACAGGCTGCTGCTGATACTGACCTGATCGCCCAGCTTGTGGGTAAAACCGCCACCGGCATGGTCGCGGTCGGCGGTCGGGGCGAAGAGGGTGCCGAGAAACAGCAGGAAGCCGTCCGGGTATTGATGGTTGGCGTTGAGCGCCTGGCCGGCGATGTCAGCGGGATCGCGGCTGATCTGCGACATTGAGCTTGAGCCTTTCATCACGTAACCGTCATCGCCTTTTACCTGCAGGTCGACCACGCAGTTGCGCACGTCATCGAGGGAGAAGGTTTCGTCGAACAGCCGAATGAACGGGCCGATCGAGCACGAGGCGTTGTTGTCCTTGGCCTTGCTCAACAGCAGCGCGCTGCGGCCTTCGAAGTCGCGCAAGTTGACGTCATTGCCCAGGGTTGCGCCGTGGATCTGCCCGCGACTGTTCACCGCCAGCACCACTTCCGGCTCGGGGTTGTTCCACTCCGATTTCGGATGAATACCCACCTGGCTGCCGCTGCCCACCGCCGCCAACACGGGCGCTTTGGTGAAAATCTCGGCGTCCGGCCCGATGCCGACTTCAAGGTACTGCGACCACATGCCTTGCTCGATCAGCAGCGCCTTGAGGGTGCTCGCCTGTTCGGAGCCCGGCTTGATGTTTCGCAGGTTGTCGCCGATGGCGTTCTGTACGATCGCGCGCACGCTCTCCGCCTTGGCCGGATCGCCTGCCGCCTGTTCCTCGATTACTCGTTCGATCATGCTTGCGGCGAAGGTCACCCCTGCGGCTTTGATCACTTGCAGGTCCGCCGGCGCCAGCAGGTACGGCTTGTTGGGATCAGGCGTTGCGGTCGAATTCGCCAGCAGTTCTTCGAGGCTGGCGACACGTTTGCCCTGGGCTTCACGCACGGCGGCCAAAGGGGATTCCAGCTCCAGCAACTCACTCAAGGTGGCGAAGCTTGATGAAAGATCAAACACGCCGTCGTTGCGCAGCACCACAGGCGATGGGCCGCTGACGTGTCCGGGCACCCACGCGCGACCGATCAACGTGCCATTGAGGCCGTCGGCGGGGAGGGTGTTTTCGGGAGTGAGCTGGATGGGCATGGTGAAGTCCTCAACGCTTTTTATGATTTACGAACGACCCTAATCAGCACCGGCGATAAACTCCAATGACATCTGCTCAGTAATCGATAACACTGGGTTATCGCTCATCGAGGCATTCCTCATGTCAGACATTTCCTTTTCCACGGTCTGTAACTGGCTCAAGTTCAAGCACCTGGTGCTCATCGAAACCCTGGCGCGCACCCGCAACATGCACGCGGCGGCGCAGCACATGAATCTTAGCCAGCCGGCGGTGAGCAAAATGCTGCGGGAGATCGAACGGCTGCTGGGCTTTGATGTGTTCGAGCGCCTGCCGCGCAACATGCCGCCCACCGCCCTCGGCGAACATGTGGTGCGCTACGCACAGATCGCCCTGAATGACGCGAGCAAGTTCGTTGACCAAATCAGCAGCTTGCGCGAGGGCGGGCATGGCTTTCTGAAGGTGGGGGCGATCTTCGCGGCGACTGCGGTGGTGCTGCCGGAAGCTATCGTGCAGTTGAAACAGCGTTGGCCGCTGCTGTCGATCGAAGTGGTGGAGCAGACCAGCGACCACCTGATGGAAATGCTCGACGACAAGAAGCTCGACCTCGCGGTGGCGCGTTACACCAATGAAAACCAGCAGCAGGTGTACGACTTTCAGGCGTTGGCGCCGGAGCCGTTCTGCATGGTCGTCAACAGTCGCCATCCGCTGACCGAACTGGCGCAGACGCCGCTGCAGGCGCTCGGAAACTGGCCATGGATTCTGTACCCGCTGGGCACGCCGATTCGCGCACGGATGGAGCAGGCGTTCGCCAAAGCTGGAATTCCCGTGCCGAAGAACACCATCGACACCATCTCGATGCAGACCTTTCTGCAAGTGCTGCAGGCAGGGCCGATGATCGCCATGTTGCCGGCTTCCATGGCGCAGCCGCATCTGGATTCCGGCCTGCTGAAAGTGCTGAACACGCCGCTGAAACTGGCGCCCCAGGATTACGGAATTCTTACCCGGCGGGGTGAGCCGTTGCTTGGTGCTGCGTCGGAATTCGCTGAAATCCTGCTGGCGAATGCGCGGCTGGCGCATCAATAACTGATAACGCAGCGTTATCAATCAATGGAAACAAGTCATTATCCTAATCAACGCCGCTGTCAGTAACATCGCCCCTTGTTTCGACCCTCACATAACAACAATACAGGCGCCTCCGAGTGCCTGGAGGTCCCACCATGGAAACCGTTTCCCAGCGCCTGCCCGAGTCCTCGGGTCCCGGGCACGCCAGCTTTGAAGACCGCACCTACCGCAAAGTCATTCTGCGCATCCTTCCCGTCCTGCTCTTGTGTTACATGGCGGCGTATCTGGACCGCGTGAACATCGGCTTCGCCAAGCTGGACATGCTCAACGATCTGCAATTCAGCAACACCATCTATGCCCTCGGCGCGAGCATGTTCTTCTGGGGCTATTTCCTCTTCGAAGTCCCTAGCAACCTGTTGCTGCATCGCTTCGGCGCGCGGTTCTGGATCGCCCGGATCATGCTCACCTGGGCCATCGTATCCATGGCCGTCGCGTTTACCGTGCCGCTGGCGAAGTTTTTCCACATCGAATCGGAAACCATGTTCTATGTGCTGCGCTTCTTGCTCGGCATCTGTGAGGCAGGCTTCTTTCCCGGCGTCATCCTTTACCTCAACTACTGGTTTCCTACCCGTCGTCAAAGCCGGGTGATGGCCGGTTTCCTGATGGCGATGCCGATCAGTCTGACGCTGGGCGGTGTGATTTCCGGCTGGTTGATGACCCGTATGCAGGGCGTCAACGGCATGGCCGGCTGGCAGTGGCTGCTGATCATCGAAGGCCTGCCTTCGGTGGTAATGGCCTTTGTGGTGCTGGCGTTCATGGCCAATAACATCGACGCGGCCAAATGGCTGTCGCCCCAGGAAAAGGCCATGCTCAAGGCCAACCTGGAGACCGACAGCAAAGGCAAGGCGACCAGTCTGCGCGAGGTGTTTTTCAACGGACGCGTGTGGCTGCTGGTGCTGATCCTGCTGACGTTCAACACCGGTTTCTACGGGCTGGCGTTCTGGATGCCGTCGATCATCAAAAGCGCCGGCGTCTCCAATCCGCTGGACATTGGCCTGCTGACGGCCATTCCCTATGGCATCGCCGTGATCGCCATGACCCTCAACGCGCGGCACTCCAACAAGACCGGCGAGCGCCGCTGGCACGCCGCGATTCCGGCGATCATCGGCGGCATCGGCTTGATCCTCAGCGCCTACTTCGCCAGTAACGTGGTGTTGTCGATCATCTTCCTGAGCGTGTCCGCCTCCGGCGTGCTGAGCCTGATGCCGATCTACTGGACCCTGCCCGGCACCGTGCTCTCCGGCGTCGCGGCTGCTGCGGGAATCGGCATGATCAATGCCATCGGCAACCTGTCAGGCTTCACCGGCTCGATGATCACCGCAGTGGCCGAGAACCTCACCGGCAACATCAACAACGGCACCTACGTGCTGGGCGCCTGTCTGTTCATCAGCGCCGGACTGATTCTGTCCATCCCTCGGGCGATGTTGGGCAATCACAAGGCCGAAGCGCCTGCGCGAGGCGAGGTGCTTTCTCACGCGTAATCGAGATAGAGCGGACACACGCTTTTCCTTTTGGGAGATTCCCGGCGTCCAGACGTTCCACACTTTCGCGTAGTAACACGGTCCCTGTGGGAGTGAGCTTGCTCACGAAGACGGCATTTCAGTCGCCGAAGATTCAGCGGATGTTCCTGCCTCTTCGTCCGGATGCGGCCCAGACCAAGCTCGCTCCCACATGAACGGGTGCCAGCACTAATATCGTGCCCCGGTCATCCCTATCTTTTTGCCTGCCATCGCCAGCCGCGATGGCAGGCTCGCCATTGCCTGATATACGCCGCTCACGGTCCCTACTAGCATCGGTCGCACATGACCTCGCCGTCGGCGAAATGGAGAAGACCCTGTGAGAAACTTCCGGATTGGCCAGATCGTCCCCAGCTCAAACACCACCATGGAAACCGAGATCCCGGCGATGCTCACGTCGCGGTATTCCCTGTTCCCGGACGAGCGTTTCACCTTTCACTCGTCTCGCATGCGCATGATGAAAGTCAGCCCCGAAGAACTGAAAAAGATGGACATCGACAGCGACCGCTGCGCACTGGAATTGAGCGATGCGCGGGTCGATGTCATGGCGTACGCCTGCCTGGTGGCAATCATGTGTCAGGGCGCCGGTTACCACAAAGTCTCCCAGGAGCGCTTGAGCAAAACCGTCGCCAGCAACGCGTCCGACGCACCCGTGCTCAGCTCGGCCGGCGCGCTGATCGACAGCCTGCAGATGCTCGACTACAAGAAAGTGTCGATCATCACGCCCTACATGAAGCCACTCACCCAACAGGTCATCGACTACATCGAAGCGGCCGGCATCGAGGTGGTGGACGCCATCAGCCTGGAAGTCTCCGACAACCTGCAAGTCGGGCGGCTCGACCCGATGGATCTGGTTTCCCACGCTAACCGGCTTAACATCGGACAGGCCGACGGGGTGGTGCTGTCGTGCTGCGTCCAGATGCCGTCACTGCCCGCCATCCAGGTCGTACAGGACCGACTGGATAAACCGGTGCTGTCGGCGTCTGTGGCGACCGTCTACCAGATGCTCAAAACCCTCGGGCTCAAAGCGCAGGTTCCGAACGCCGGCCATCTGTTGTCGGGCGCGTTCTGAGGCGATGTCTGACGGGGTACTATGGCGGCCACTCAGGCCAGCACGCCCGGTACCCCACATGAAACTCGACCCTGTCTCGCTGCGCCTCTTCGTCAGCGTCGTCGAAGAAGGCACTATCGCTGCCGCCGCCAAGCGCGAACACATTGCCGCGGCGGCCGTCAGCAAGCGGCTCAGCGAACTGGAAGAGCTGCTCGATTCCCGGCTGCTCAACCGCACCAACAAAGGCATCACCCCGACCGACGCCGGCCTGTCGCTGTTGTTCATGGCCCGCAGCGCGCTGAACAACCTCAACGACATCGTCCTGCAGATGCGCGACTACTCCAACGGTACGCGCGGCTCGGTGCACGTGCTCGCGAACATCTCCGCGATCACCCAATTCATGCCCGGCTTGATCAAGTCGTTCATGGCGCTTTATCCGCTGATCAACATCGTCCTCGAAGAGCAGCAAAGCCTGGCGATCACCAAAGCCGTCGCCGAAAACCGCGCCGAGATCGGCATCTTCACGCGCCTGCCCCATGGCGCCGACATCGAAGTCTTCCCGTTCCGCACCGACCGCCTGGTCTTGATCGTGCCCAACGACCACCCGCTGGCAGGCCGCGAGTCAGTGCGCTTCAGCGACACCCTCGACCATGAATATGTCGCCCTGCGCAGCGGCACCCATCTGAATTTCCAGCTGATCAAAGCCGCCAACGACCTCGGTCGCTCCCTGAGAATCCGCATGGAAGTGGCCAGCTACGACGCCCTGAGCCTGATGGTTCAGGCAGGCGTGGGCATCGGCATCATGCCCGAAGGCAGCGTAGGGATTTACCGAATGGAGGGTGCGAAAGTGGTTCAGCTGGAAGAGGAATGGGCCAGTCGTGAGCTCAACGTCTGCGTGAGATCAAGGGAGGGTTTGGCGGTGGCGGCGGCGTTGTTTTTGCGCCATGTGTTGGCGGGGTGAGGCTGATCGCCGGTATCCTCGACCATCGCCGAACGGACCCCCATCCCCATGCTGATTTTTGACTGCACCAAAGACGCCGCTGATTTTTTTTCGAAGAAAGTGAAGGGCGAAATCATCAGCGCTGTGCAGCCCTCCGCCGCTGCCCAGTCGCTGGAACCGGACAGCGCAGACCACGAGCGAGTGGATCGCTGGCAACTGCACGTCACCAAATTCGGCAGGACTCATGTCCTGCTCGCCATGAAAGTCGACACGCGCTACGCAATGATGTTTGTGGGCCTGAAACGCAACGACGTGCAGGGTTTTCTGCAGCAGTTCAGTGCTCGATACATTCTTGAAGTGCTTGTGTTGGCGGGTAATGTTCGCGGGCAAATTCCGCCTCAGTCTGAGCTCCAGCGATACATTGATCTGTTGGAAGAAAGCCTCCAGTCTGTGCATTTCTTCAAGCGTAGCGATCGGAGTGTTCAAGCCCACATCAATGATGTGCTCTACATGGCTGCATACGATGCCTACGAAGGAAAAGGGCTGCCAGTTGAGGCGCCGAGTCTCATCGCCTTCGGTGAGGTGCCCAACGGTATGCTCCGATCAATCAGGGGCGGGGATTACTTCATTCCGGCCGAGCTGGAGCTGAAGCAGGCTTGTCCGAGGTTCGGAATGGTGATGACCGAGGTGGAGATTGCGGATGGGTATAAGAGGTGGAGGTCGCGTCGGCGTGAGCAAGATCCGGAACCTGAATTTGAGGATTAAAAAATAGAGGATCAGGACTTCGCGTGCAGAAAGCGCCTATGTTGAGCCACTTGAAAGAACGCTCGAATTGCTCCAAACCATGATGCAGCCAGTGTAGGGAAGCGCAGATGAACAGACTTGAACGGATCAAAGGCTGCCTGCTCGGCGGCGCGGTGGGCGATGCGCTGGGTGCGCCGGTCGAATTTCTCAAATGGAATGCCATCCACGCGACGTTCGGTGCGCGTGGCATCGTCGATTTCGTCCCCGCTTACGGTCGACTTGGCGCCATCACCGACGACACGCAAATGATGCTCTTCACCGCTGAAGGTCTGTTGCGCGCCTATGTGCGCGGCATCTCCCGCGGTATTTGCAACGTACCCGGCGTCATCCACCATGCGTTGCTGCGCTGGCTGATAACCCAGGACTACTCGCCGGCCACTGACGTCAGCCTGGACGGCTGGCTGGTGCATGAACGCGAGTTGTGGTCCCGCCGCGCGCCCGGCCTCACCTGTCTAAGCGCATTGAAGGCCAGTACGGAATTTGGCTCTTTCGCCCAAAACGACAGCAAAGGCTGCGGCGCCGTCATGCGCGTCGCGCCGTGCGCGTTCTTCCCCAACGCGTTCGACAACGCCGCCGAATCCGGCCGTCTGACCCACGGTCACCCAACGGGCTACCTGGCAGGCGGTCTTTTCGCCGACATCCTCCAGCGCATCGTCGACCGCCAGGACAGCCTCGAAGAGGCCATCGCTAAAAGCCTGTCCGAGCACGGCCAGAAACCCGGCATGGAAGAAACACGTGCCCTGGTCGAGCGCGTGCTGTTCTTTAGCTACGAAGGCCACCGCCCAACCCCCGAGCGGATCGAGGAATTGGGCGGCGGATGGATCGCGGAAGAAGCCTTGGCGATTGGCATCTGGTGCGCACTGACTGCAACATCGTTCGAAGACGGCGTGATCAATGCCGTGAATCATAGCGGCGACAGTGACAGCACCGGGCTGATTGCCGGGCATCTGCTGGGTATTGAGCACGGCGTAGAAGCGATTCCGGGTCGATGGCTTGCGCCGCTTGAATTGCGTGAAGTGATTGAAGCGGTGGCGGAGGATATCGAGCGGGTGCCGAGGGTGTTTACGGGATATGGCGGGGAGTTTGATGATGAGATTTGGAAACGTTATCCAGGGGGTTGAATTCCAGCCCTTGGCAAGGAGGACCTGATAACACGAAATTGTCCAACAGCCTGTTGGACATTCTCATCGCTTGGGTAAATCTTGTAAAACAGCTTTAAGGGGGCAGCATCGAGCTGTCTTAGCCACTCTTTGTATTTGTTATGAAGAATAATCTGTATAGGATTGCCCCAACATCGCCCCGCAGTTTTTTAAACTGTCGTCGACGTCACAAATTTATACCGCCAATGGGGTGTGATCATTAACGTTCATCAGGTAGCATCGCTTTTCATTTGAAAAAAGCAGGGAGCTAACGATGTCGTTTGACGCATTTATGCAGGTGGGTGGGGTAGAAGGTGAGTCGTTGGATGCTGACCATAAGGGTTGGATCGAGCTGCTCTCTTATCATTACGACGCAATCCAATCGATCAGCCAGTCAGCGAGTTCCAACGGCGGGGCGTCCGCAGGCGGTGTCGCGCTGGGCGATTTCCAGATAAGTAAATATATTGATCGAGCAACACCCAAACTCTTCGAACTGTGCTGCCGAGGCTCGCACATCAAGACGGTGACGATTCGGGTACACCGCTCGGGTGGGGAGAAGTTCAAGTACATGGATATCGTACTTGAGGAAGTTCTAATCGCAACCGTAAGCGGGCAAGGTGCCGAACAAGGTGGTTTTCCTGTCGAAGTCATCAGCCTGAATTATGGTCGTATCAAATTCGAATACTCTCAACAGCGTCGCGCTGATGGCGGAAGTGCGGGAATAGTGTCTGGAGGTTGGGACAGAACCGCCAACAAAGCATTCGCGTAAGGAAACGCAACATGGCAGACGATGGAGAGTTTCGCGTGGCGCTGAGCTTTGCTCAGATGGCTGCGATCTTGACGCAAGAGTCGCTCACACCTGCGGAGATAATGTCGAACCGTATCTTTGGGAGTCTGCGCCTTGTTGGCGGTATCGTAGAGCTGGCAGGTTCAGGGGTACTCTGCGCCGTGCCCGAACCAACGATGATTACTAAAATCGGATGTGTCGCAATGGGCGTGCATGCTTCCGACCAACTTTCCGCAGGCGCAACACAGCTCCTTACAGGCAAAGAGACTGACTCTTTTGCTTTCAAAGCCGGTTCATCTGCCGCTGAAGCACTCGGCACCTCTAAATCGGCTGGCCAGGTGATCGGTCTTGCAACTGAGTTTGCCGTTCCGCTTTCCACCGCTTCGCTGTACAGCGCGTTCAGAGTGTCGTCCGTGCGAGCGGGGCGAATATCAATTGTCACAAGCGAAAAGCTGCCCAATGTGCCTGGCAACTTGGGAGGGGGACACGCGCTGCGAAAGCATGTAGGTAAAGATATTGACTACTTAATAAAGCGCTTTGCGTCAAAAAAAGTTAATGTTTCCTCGACGTTTTATGACATAAATACGGCAGAGTGGGCAGTTAGCAAGGTGCTTCAAAATAGCAGGTTAAAAATATCAATGTTCTCAAAGGCCAAGTTTTTACTGAGAAATAATACTAGTCGTGATTTTAAGATGGATCTTGGGAAGAGTGTTGGTTGGGGGGTTTCGCGAGAAGCACCTAGTAAAATGGTGCACATGTCTAAAGTTAACGTGACTATTCAGTTTGTTGAATATAATCACATGCCATATTACATTGTCACTGCTCATCCGATTTTATAGGGCGTTAGAGATGCGATACGCATATTTACATGGATTCATGTTCTCCGTCGGCGATGCAGTTGGCGAGTTCTTAGATGAAGAAGAAAAGAAAGGATTTGAACCCCTCACGCTTCCTCAGATAGTCAAGGAATGCATCGGCTATGGGTTTCTGGATCTGCTGCACGCAATCCTGTTCAAACGAGAAATAAAGACCTATATCCGAAGGAATATGACGCCCGAAGGTTTGCAGTATGTCGATCCGCCTTTTGGTCAAGACACCTCTTTCGCCGAAGATTACTTCGAAGGCGACCTGTATGTATTCCTGACCACCGTATCCGCATTGCTCGACAGCGAAATTAAAATCCGAAGGAAAAAGCTTTTCGGATTCTGATTGGGAGACGGCGCAAGGTTGTTCGAAAGCGACTAGCGAACCGGCCAAACCTATCTCGCCTCCAGCAACCGCCGCGCAATCTCATCCGTCTCCATCACCGATATCTCCTGCACTTCCCCAAAATCCGTCCCCCCGCCCTCCAGCGTCCCCGCCACATGAAAGTGCACATGCCCAATCGCCTGGCCCGCCGGCACGCCGTTGTTCTGCCAGACCGCGATCCCCGTTTTCCCATACGCCTTTTCAATCAGCCTCGCGGCGTTGCGCACTTCCACCGCAACCGCCGCCACTTCCTCGTCGGTCATTTCCAGCAACGAGGGCACGTGTCGCAGCGGCAGCACCAGCAAGTGCGGGTGACCCCGTTGTTCGCGGGTCACGAAGGTCGCGGTATGTGCGGTGCAGGAGAGGATGGTGTAAGGCCGTTTACCCTTCAGATACGCGCAGAACGCGCAGTCGGGATTGTCCGGCAGGTCGAGGCTGGTTTCCGGGCTCATGATGACCTCAATGACGAGAGGAAGGACTGCAGTTCGAGCCGGTCAAGTTTTCGGTAGTCGTCGGGGCGGACGACGATGCGCAGTTCGTCGCAGACCTTCGAGTTGCGGGAGGCGAACATGAACGAGAGCAGGGTGAAGCGAATGGCGTCCTGGGCGGGGAGCACGCTGGACAGTCGCGCCTGTCCGCCGCCGATCACCGGGATCGAGATCGTGCCGCCGTTGCCGCGCCGGGACACCTCGGCCCACAGCGCGAGCAAGCCCTTCCACACTTTGTCCGGCGTGGAGCGCGCGACGTTCTGGGCGTCCATTTCGCAGTAGGCCAGGAAGAAGATCAGCCGGTGCGCGTGCTTGAGCGTCGCGATGGTGCCGACACCGTATTGCACTTGCTTGCCTGGCTTGTTGAGCGTGCCGATGCAGGGCGTGTTGACCAGCGCGTCGTCCAGATGACGATCAAGTTCTTTCAGGTCGCCGCCGTAGAGCACTTGCAGCGCTTGGCCCTGCAGGCTGGAGGTGGCAATGATGTTTGGCGTTTCCGTGTCGAAGGTGTCGTTGGTGCCAATCACCAAATGGCCGTCCTCCTTGAGAAGGTCGCCGGGCACGATGGTGATCCGCGTTTTCGGTGCGTTGTATTCCTCGGCAATCGGGCGCGGCCACGCCTTGAACAACGCGGCCGAAACTGACAGCGCGATGATCGCGATCAGGATGCCGAACCCTTCCATCGCGTGGCTGCCGGGGTAAATGACGTTGAAGGTCTGCATGATCGTCGACAGCCCGCCGACGCAGGCGAACAACGCCACCAGAAAGTGGCGCCAGAAGCGCCACGTCTGCATGTCCTGAAGGATGGTCATCACAGGCCCAGCTCGTCGTAGATTCTGCCGACATATCGATGGGGGCCCTGCATCTCGCTCTTCGCGTAGCCCTCGACGTAGTTGTCCAGCGCGTACTGAATGATTTTTGGCTGGAAGGACACAGACACGTTGAAGTGTTTTTGATCGATGAGCGGCTGGGGGATGTTGTCCGTGACGATGTTTCTGCTTTGGCAGAGATTCGCGATGACGATAGGAAGATCCAGTTCGAGAATCACCTCGATTTCATAGGCAAGAAACGAATCCCCGTCACCGCCTTTGCGTCGGCCATCTTCGCTGCCCAGAAAAATGACTTGCTTGGTGTTATTGAGGCGTTCGCGCAGTCGGCGTTTGATGGTCTCTGGCGAACTGCTGTCCCGCGCTTCGAACAAGTCATGGGCATTGAAAAAATCGAAGTCGATTTTCTCGTTCTGCTTCCAGGCTTTCATCAGCCAGTAATGCTTGATGTCTTCACTGGCGAACGCGATGTAGGTTTTGTTGCGATAACTCATGATGAACTTCCTGTATTGGAACGAAGGCGGTTGTCCGCTTCGTTGATTAAGGCGCTCAGTCCATTGATTGCCGATTTTCGGGCGCGCGGAGGCGCCGCGTGGGTTAGCGGTGCGACGTATTCATGGGAAGTTAAAAAGCCGGCTTGTGGCCGGCTTCTCGGTGACGGGTTTGATTAGTTTTTGGCTAACCGCACCCGTCCGCAAAAGTGCGCGCTGCAAGGAGGCGCTTGTCAGGTAGACCGGGCAGGTCACGGAGACGGTGCCAGGTCGATCACCCATCGGCGTGTGGCCGAGGGGTGCTGAAACGAAGGCGTGCAGGATACCCATGTTGCTGGCATCTGCCCAGTTCTGAAACACGCTCATTCCGCGCCTCGCCGCAATGTTGCCGGATGACGGCGGTTATTGAGGGTCGACCACCAGAAGATCCACCCCAGAATATGAATGTGCTGAGCCTGAACCTGTTCGGCGCTGAAGATCTCGTCCGGGTATTCGGCGCAATTGTGGCTGCGCAGGCGCAAACCGCCGCCCGGCAGGCGATACAGGTATTTCACCCGCAGCATGCCGTCGTGTTCGAGGGCGTACATTTCGCCATCGATGATCTGCACGCGTCCGCGATCAATGCCGATCAGCGAACCGTCCTGAATCTTGTCCGCCATGCTGTTGCCGACCATTGCCACACAAATGGCGTTGTGCAGCTCCACGTCCATGGTTTCAAGCACACGCCGGGACAGGCGCACTTTGTGGTTGTGGATTTCGCCCACCGCAGTCCGGCCTGAGCTTTGCGTTTCCAGTTCGGTGTAGACCGGCATTTCCAGTTCTTCGCGGGCGCTTCGCTCGGCCTGGGACGGTTGAGTGTCTGGCTGCTGGGCAATTGAGCGGTCTTGTCCGGGGTGCTTCGGGCCCTCGCCGCTGCGCAGCCAACGCGCGTTGACGCTCAGCAGTTCAGCGACTTCCTCAATACGCGCCATGGGGATGCCGCGCTTGAACCAGTTATTCACGTGTTGGGGCGTAACTTTTCGGTTGGCGGCAAAGTCCGTCGCGGAGAGATGGCACTCTCGCAAAAGGCCGCGCAGTCGATCACCTGATGTATTCATGGGCCGAAGTTTACGGCGGGTTGAAGCTCGTTTAAATGAACGAAGTGTTCAAATGAGCACGCCGTCATGCCTGGGCGTGAATGTAAGGATTACAACGTTCGGCTGTTTTTGTAGGCCGATTCATTCACTGTTTTCTTTTGCATCAACAATGGCTGAAGCCGAGGTCATTGTTGGTCTTAAGCCATTGGCGAGCGCAAAGGCCTGCCTAAAGCGGTCGCCAGGGAAGTTTGAATCAAGCGGTGTTGCTCAAATAAGAAATTCTAACGGCGCAATTAAACACGCTGTGTGTGGAAGGCGAGTTTTAAACATTCGTGTAAGGGCGGAGGGCGAAAAAAAGCGGGATGTATGGGGGAGGGGTGTTCAAAAAGCAGGAGGCGGGGACGTGCAGGTAAAGCGTGGCCCCGTCGAAGCGGCGAGCGCTTCGGCGGGGCACAACCGGATCAGCCCTTGTAGGCCGCTACCGATTTGGTGATCGCTTCGCGAGCGGCGTCAGCGCCAGCCCAGCCTTCGATCTTCACCCATTTGCCTTTTTCGAGGTCTTTGTAGTTCGCGAAGAAGTGCTCGATCTGCTGGATCAGCAGCGGTGGCAGATCGGTGTATTCCTTCACGTCCACGTACAGCTGGGACAGCTTGTCGTGGGGGACTGCGATGACTTTGGCATCGCCGCCGCCGTCGTCGGTCATGTTCAGCACGCCGACCGGACGGGCACGGATCACGGAACCCGGAGCCACCGGATAAGGCGTCACGACCAGCACGTCGAGGGGGTCGCCGTCGTCAGCCAGGGTGTTGGGGATAAAACCGTAGTTGGCCGGGTAGAACATCGGGGTGGCCATGAAACGGTCAACGAAAAGGCAGTCGCTTTCTTTGTCGATTTCGTACTTGATCGGCGCGTGGTTGGCCGGGATCTCGATTGCGACGTAGATGTCATTCGGCAGGTCTTTACCGGCCGGAATCTTGCTGTAGCTCATTGGGCTTTGCCCCCTTGGTTGACCATTCAGAATCTGGCATGCAACGCCAAAAAGTGGCCCGGATTATAGGCACATTCCCGGAGCGTTGCCATGCGTGACGGCAGGCTTCAGGCGTCGTGTTGAGCCTCATAGACCGGGTTGTCGCGCTGAAGTGCCGTCAGCCGCGCCAACGGATCCTGCCGATAGAACGCTTTCAGTTGCCTGTAGACGGCGGGATAGGCCTCGACGAGCAAATCCGGGGCGCTGAAGAAGTATTCGCTGATGACCGCGAAAAATTCAGCGGGGTTTTCCGCAGCGTAGGGGTCGATGGCGGTCTCGGCGTCCGGGTCGGCATCGAGTTGCCGATTGAGATCGTCGTATGCGCTCTGCATGGCGTTGGCCCAGTCACTGACGCGCATGTCGGGGTGCAGCGGCGGCAGGCCGTTCGCTTCGCCGTTGAGCATGTCCAGCTTGTGCGCCAGTTCGTGGATCACCAGGTTGTAGGCTTCCCATCCGCCGCTGCTCAGCACACCCGGCCAGGCCAGAATCACCGGGCCCTGGGACCACGCCTCTCCGCTGTGCTCGCTGTCCCATTCGTGTTCGATGCCGCTGGCATCGCGATAGCGTTGCGGGCTGATGAAATCGTCGCCGTAGAGGATGATTTCGTGAAAACCCTGATACCAGTTCAGATCGCCCAGGGCGAGCAACGGCAGCTGCGCCTGAGCGGCGAGAAACAGCCGCGATTCGTCATCCAGTTCGACGCCTTCCAGCGCCGTCAGGTGTTTGGCTTGCAGAAACAGCACGCAGCTGTCGAGCAGGTAGCGGTCTTCTTCGGCGCTCAGCCCGTCGAGGATTGGCAGGCGCTGGCGTACGCGCTCCCACAGTTGCGGATCGACCGGATGGCGGGCCAGCGTGCGCCGTTTGCGCCATTCCCGGAACGACCACATGGGCTCAGCGCGCCTCGGCGGAGCGACCTGCGCGGCTGCGGATCAGACCGATGATCATCGGCAGCAGCGAGATCAGGATGATCGCCAGCACCAGCAGTGTCAGGTTCTTCTTGATGAACGGGATATTGCCGAAGAAGAAGCCCAGGGTGACCAGCCCGCCGACCCACAGCACCGACCCCAGTACGCTGAAGCCGAGAAAGCGCAGGTAAGGCATGCGGCCAAGACCAGCCACGAAGGGGGCGAAGGTGCGGATGATCGGCAGGAAGCGCGCGAGGGTGACGGTTTTGCCGCCGTGGCGACCGTAGAATTCCTGGGTTTTGGTCAGGTAATCGCGACGGAAGATTTTCGAATTCGGGTTGCTGAACAGCTTGTCGCCGGCCGTGCGGCCGATGATGTAGTTAGTGCTGTCGCCGAGAATCGCCGCTGCCATCAGCAGGCAGGCCAGCAACACCGGGTCCATGCCGCCACCGGCTGCCACGGCGCCCGCGATAAACAGCAGCGAATCGCCCGGCAGGAAAGGCATTACCACCAGGCCGGTTTCGCAAAAGATCACCAGGAACAGAATCGCGTAAACCCAGGTGCCGTATTGGGTCACAAGCAGGTCGAGGTAAACGTCGAGGTGAAGAATCAGATCAAGCGGATTGAAATCCATGTAGGCACCTGGTTTTGAGACCCGATCCGGGTCGTGCGGGGCGAAGAGGGGAAATGTGCGCGGCAGTATAAAGGCATGCAGCAGCGATGTCCGCTGACACGCTGCCGCGCGTGCACCTTCAATCGCCGGTATCCGCGAATAAAAAACGGCCTCCGAAGAGGCCGTTGCTTGTCGCCCGATTACGCTAAATCAAAAGAAGCCCAGCGGATTGATGTCGTAGCTCACCAGCAGGTTTTTCGTCTGCTGATAGTGCTCGAGCGCGACCTTGTGGGTTTCGCGGCCGACGCCGGATTTCTTGTAACCGCCGAACGCCGCATGGGCCGGGTACAAGTGATAGCAGTTGGTCCACACGCGACCGGCCTTGATCGCCCGGCCTACGCGATAGGCGCGATTGATGTCGCGGGTCCAGACCCCGGCACCCAGGCCGAACTCGGTGTCATTGGCAATGGACAGGGCTTCCGCTTCGTCCTTGAAAGGGGTCACGCTGACCACCGGGCCGAAGATTTCTTCCTGGAAGACGCGCATCTTGTTGTTGCCTTTCAGCAGCGTCGGCTGGATGTAATAACCGGTCGCCAGCGAGCCTTCGAGCTTCTCGACCTTGCCGCCGGTCAGTAATTCGGCGCCTTCGCCCTGGGCGATTTCGAGGTACGAAAGAATCTTGTCGAACTGCTGCTGCGACGCCTGCGCACCGACCATAGTGTCGGTGTCCAGCGGATCGCCGCGCTGGATCTTCAGCACCTTCTTCATCACCACTTCCATGAACTGCGGGTAGATCGACTCCTGAACCAGGCAGCGTGACGGGCAGGTGCAGACTTCGCCCTGGTTGAAGAACGCCAGCACCACGCCTTCAGCGGCTTTGTCGATGAACTCCGGCTCGGCCTGCATGATGTCTTCGAAGAAGATGTTCGGCGACTTGCCGCCCAGCTCCACAGTGGACGGGATGATGCTGTCGGCCGCCAGTTTCATGATGTGCGAACCCACCGGCGTCGAACCGGTGAAGGCGATCTTGGCGATGCGTTTGCTGCTGGCCAGCGCCTCACCCGCTTCGCGGCCATAACCCTGCACGACGTTGAGCACGCCTTTGGGCAACAGATCGCCGATCAGCTCCATCAGCACGGTAATACCCAGTGGCGTTTGCTCGGCCGGCTTGAGGACGATGCAGTTACCGGCGGCTAGGGCGGGCGCGAGTTTCCAGGCGGCCATCAACAGTGGGAAGTTCCACGGGATGATCTGCCCGACCACGCCCAGCGGCTCGTGAATGTGATACGCCACGGTGTTGCCGTCGATTTCCGCAGCCGAGCCTTCCTGGGCACGCAGCACGCCGGCGAAATAACGGAAGTGATCGACGGCGAGGGGGATGTCCGCGTTGAGGGTTTCGCGCACGGCTTTGCCGTTGTCCCAGGTCTCGGTGACCGCCAGCAATTCCAGATTCTGTTCGATGCGGTCAGCGATTTTCAGCAGGGTCAGCGAGCGTTCCTGCACCGAGGTTTTGCCCCACGCATCGGCCGCGGCATGGGCGGCGTCGAGGGCCTTGTCGATGTCTTCGGCGGTCGAGCGAGGGAATGTTGCGATCAACTTGCCGGTGATCGGCGAGGTGTTTTCAAAGTATTGGCCTTTGACCGGCGGCACGAATTCGCCACCGATGTAATTGCCGTACTGGGTCTTGAAGGTGACGATTGAGCCTTCAGTACCGGGGTGGGCATAACGCATGGTGAATATCTCCTTGCTCTTGTGATTGTCTGGGGATAACGCGTTGCGGCGTATGACTATGTCGCATGGCTAGAGCGTAGAGCAAAGCGCGGGCCACTGCCGTCCGGTGCCCATTTTATGGGGGTTTTGTCGATGGGTCGTGTGGTCCTGACCGAGTGGTGTATCAACGGCGGGGCGGATCGAGTGACACTTTGTACCCTTCGCGTGACAACTCAGCGGACCCCGCCTTTCGCAGCATTGCAATGGATCCGGGCGAGGAGGATGCTGAGTCGCAAATCCTCCGCAGAGCCTCGGCTCAGGGTGAAGAATAAAAATGCACAGCAATCACCTGACGCGCCACGCCGAACAAGTGCTGACCGTTACCCAGGGCAAAACACCCCATCACCTTGCCACCGACCCTTCCATTGCCCGTTCATGGTTGCGGTGTCTGGAGGACTATCACCTCGACCCCGCGCAAGCCATGGCGCCGACCGTGCTTGAGCACGCGCGGGTGCTGGAAAGTCGCGAGCAGTTGCAGCAGGTGCTGACCATCGCCGGCGACGAGATGAACAGCCTGCACCGTCAGCTTGCCGGCGGCAGCGCGGTGCTGCTGACCGATCCCCGCGGGATCATCCTCAACTGCGTGACCGAGCCGGGCGATCGACGGATTTTCGAGCGCGCCGGTCTGTGGCTGGGCGCCGACTGGAGCGAGGCGCGGGAGGGCACCAACGGCATCGGCACCTGCCTGGTCGAGCGTCAGTCGGTGACGATCCATCGCGACGAGCATTTTCGCGGGCGCCACACCGGGCTGACCTGTTCGGCGAGCCCGGTGTTCGATCCCCATGGCGATCTGCTTGCGGTGCTGGACGTTTCTTCGGCCCGTCACGACGTGTCCCGGCAGAGCCAGTTTCACACCATGGCGCTGGTGAATCTGTCGGCGAAGATGATCGAAAGCAGTTATTTCCTGCGCCATTTCGACGATCAATGGCTGCTGCGTTTTCACCTTCAGGCCGGCGCGGTGGGTCTGTTCAGCGAAGGGCTGCTGGCGTTTGATGGCGAAGGTCGCGTCAGTGCGCTGAACCAGAGCGCGTTGAATCTGCTCGGCTTGAGCCGTGACGAACGGGTCGGGCAGGGCGTGGAATCGTTGTTTGACTGCTCGCTGGATGAACTGCTGAGCCGAGCTTCGCCGGACGCCGCCGCCAGTTGGCCGCTGCGCACGCGGGACGGGCGGGGATTCTTCGCCGTGCTGCGTGGGCAATCGCGTACCGAGCTGAAGGGCCTTGCTACGCCGATGGTCAGCAAGTTGGCGGTGCCGCTCCCTTCGAACGACATCTGCCTGGGCGATGCGTCGCTGCAAACTGATTTCCGTCGCGCGCTGAAGGTATTCGAGCGCGACGTGCCCTTGTTGATCAACGGTGAGACCGGCTCTGGCAAAGAGGCGTTCGCCAAGGCAGTGCATCAGGCGAGTCAGCGCTCCACCAAGCCGTTCGTGGCGCTGAACTGCGCGGCCATTCCGGAAAGCCTGATCGAGAGCGAGCTGTTCGGGTATCGCGGCGGCAGCTTTACCGGCGCGCGTAAAGAAGGCATGCGCGGCAAGCTGCAACAGGCCGATGGCGGCACGTTGTTTCTGGATGAGATTGGCGACATGCCGGTGGCGTTGCAGACCCGTTTACTGCGAGTACTGGAAGACCGGCTGGTGGTGCCCATCGGCGGCGAGCCGCAGGCGGTGGATGTACGACTGATCAGCGCGACCCACCGGAATCTGCTGGAGCGGGTGGAGGACGGCAGCTTTCGTGAGGATTTGTTTTATCGGCTCAACGGGCTGGAAATCGCTTTGCCGCCATTGAGAGAGCGGAGTGATCGGGCGCAGTTGCTGGAGTTGCTGTTGAAGCAGGAGGCGGGCGGGCTTGCGATTGAGCTTGAAGCGAAGGCGAGGCAAGCGCTGCTCGACTTCAACTGGCCCGGCAACGTGCGGCAGATGCGCAACGTGCTGCGTACGCTGGCGGCGCTGTGTGATGAGGGGCGGATTGGTTTTGATGACCTGCCGGTGGCGATTCGGCAGGGGAGTGCGCGGACGATGCCCGACGTTTGCCATTCTCCCCTGGACGACGCCGAACGCGCAGCGCTCATCGCCACCCTGGAAACCCAGCGCTGGCACATGACCCACGCCGCCCGGGAGCTAGGGGTGAGCCGGAATACGCTGTACAGAAAGCTGCGCAAGCATGGAATCAGCCGCTAATTTCTAGGGCGGAGGAGATCGGTGTGAGCTCTCTCGATACTGCGGCGTGGCACCTGACGCCTTCCCGGCTAAAGCCGGTCCCACTAGGGCGTCGCGTTCAGCCAGTAGGACCGGCTTCAGCCGGGAAGAGGCCAGTGTGGGCACCATCAATTCTGCAATGTGCACGCGGTCTTTTAGTGGGACCGGCTTCAGCCGGGAAGAGGCCGGTGTGATCGCCATCAGTTCTGCGGCGTAGCGCCCGACGCCGTCCCGGTTAAAGCCGGTCCTACCATGGCGTTCACTCGCTCTCGGTAATTCCCCCGTGCGCATCCACTGCCTTCTACGCTAACCTGCGGCCCATGTTCTAAGAGGTCGGTCATGCACATTCATATTCTGGGTATCTGCGGCACGTTCATGGGTTCGCTGGCGGTGCTCGCCAAGGATCTGGGCCATAAAGTCACGGGCTCCGATGCCAACGTCTACCCGCCGATGAGCACGCAGCTCGAAGCGCAGGGCATTCAGTTGATGCAGGGTTACGACCCTTCGCACCTCGAACCGGCACCGGATCTGGTGGTGGTCGGCAACGCCATGTCGCGCGGCAATCCCGCGGTCGAATATGTCCTGAACAAGGGCCTGCCCTACGTTTCCGGGCCGCAGTGGCTGGCCGATCACGTCCTTCGCGGTCGCTGGGTGCTCGCCGTTGCAGGCACCCACGGCAAAACCACCACCAGCAGCATGCTCGCCTGGGTGCTGGAACACGCCGGCATGGCACCGGGCTTTTTGATCGGCGGCGTACCGCAGAACTTCGATGTCTCGGCGCGTCTCGGTGATACGCCGTTCTTCGTCGTCGAGGCGGATGAATACGACAGCGCCTTCTTCGACAAGCGCTCCAAGTTCGTCCATTACGGCCCGCGCACCGCCATCCTCAACAACCTGGAATTCGATCACGCCGACATCTTCCCCGATCTCCCGGCCATCGAGCGGCAGTTCCACCACCTCGTGCGCACCATTCCGAGCGAAGGCCTGGTCATTCACCCGACCACCGAGCCCGCGCTTGAGCGCGTGATTCAAATGGGCTGCTGGACGCCGGTGCAAACCACGGGCGAGGGCGGTCAATGGCAGGCGAACCTGCTCAGCGATGACGGCTCAACATTCGAGGTGCTGTTTGAAGGTGCGGTCCAGGGCGTCGTCGACTGGGGCATGACCGGCCAGCACAACGTCGCCAATGCCTTGGCGACCCTCGCCGCCGCCCGCCACGTGGGCGTCGTGCCGCAGCAGGGCGTTGAAGCGCTGAGTGCGTTCAAGAGCGTGAAGCGGCGCATGGAAAAGGTCGCCGAGGTACGCGGCATCATCATCTACGACGACTTCGCCCACCACCCGACCGCCATCGCCACCACGCTGGACGGTCTGCGCAAGAAGGTCGGCGATGCGCCGATCATCGCCATCGTCGAGCCGCGTTCCAACTCCATGAAGCTCGGCGCCCACCGCGACGGTCTGCCGGAAAGCGTTGTTCAAGCTGACCAGGTGGTCTGGTATGCGCCGGCCAATCTGGGTTGGGATCTGGCGGGAACAGCGGCCCAGTGCACCATTCCATCGTTGGTCTGCGACAGCCTCGACGGCATCATTGATCTGGTGAAAAACCAGGCTGTGCCCGGCACCCATGTAGTCATCATGAGCAACGGCGGCTTCGGCGGCCTGCACGGCAAACTTGCGGAGGCCCTGCAATGAGCGGCCCGGAACGCATCACCCTGGCGATGACCGGCGCGTCCGGCGCGCAATACGGCCTGCGCCTGCTGGACTGCCTGGTGCGCGAAGACCGCGAAGTGCATTTCCTCATCTCCAAGGCCGCGCAGCTGGTCATGGCCACGGAAACCGACGTCAACCTGCCGCCAAAGCCGCAGATGATGCAGGCGTTCCTCAACGAATACACCGGCGCGACCGCGGGCCAGATTCGGGTCTACGGCAAGGAAGACTGGATGTCGCCGGTGGCGTCCGGTTCCGGTTCGCCGAGTGCGATGGTCGTGGTGCCGTGTTCGACCGGGACGTTGTCGGCAATCACCACGGGCGCCTGCAACAACCTGATCGAGCGCGCCGCAGACGTGACGTTGAAGGAGCGTCGGCAGTTGATTCTGGTGCCCCGCGAGGCGCCGTTTTCCAGCATTCATCTGGAGAACATGCTCAAGCTGTCGAACATGGGCGCGGTGATTCTGCCGGCATCGCCCGGTTTCTATCACCAGCCGCAGACGATCGACGATCTGGTGGATTTCGTCGTCGCGCGGATTCTCAATCTGCTCAACATTCCCCAGGACATGCTGCCGCGCTGGGGCGAGCATCACTTTGGCGCTGATGAATAAGCTCGTCGCCATTGCGCTGGGTCTGTTGCTGACCACAGGCTGCTCGACCGTGCGCACCCTCGACGCCAATCAACCCGGCGCGCCGGTGGTTTACGCCGGGACGCGACTGGATCTGTACGCCATCGAAGGCGGCTGCTGTGAGAAGGACCGCTTCGGCACCGAGGCGCCGAAATACCCCATGCTCGACCTGCCCGGCAGCGCGCTGCTCGACACGCTGCTGCTGCCGCTGTCGATTCTGACCGCGCTGGGTGTGGGATTTCAGGCTACGGGCGGGATGTAACTCAGAACGGCGATCCCTGTAGGAGTGAGCTTGCTCGCGAAAGCGGTCTATGTCCTGTCGGAGATACGTCGGATGTGATGGCCTCTTCGCGAGCAAGCTCACTCCTACAATATGCTGCGGTGTCCGGGCCGAACGCATTCCATGTAGGAGTGTTTGCTGTCAGCTTGAGCAGTGCTCAGTCATTTCCCCAACCGCCGCAAATCATCTGATTCAACCACCCGCACCCCCTCCTGCTCTTCCAGCGCCAGGCGCCACAACGCGCGGGCGAGGTTGCAGGCTTCGATGCCGCCGTATTTGCCGGGAATCAGCTTGGCAATCGGCGCGGCCAGCTGTTCCACAAACCGCTGATCCTGCCGCTCGCCAATCAACAACGACGGCTGGACGATGGTCAGTTGTGGCCAGCCCTGAAGCTTCAGCGCTTCTTCCATCTCGCCTTTGACGCGGCTGTAAAAGATGCTCGATTTCGGATCGGCATTCACCGCGCTGATCACCAGCAGATGACGCGCACCCAGCTCGCGAGCACGTTTGCCGAACGCCACGACCATGTCCAGATCCACGGCCCGAAACGCTTCCTGGGAACCGGCCTGTTTGATCGTGGTGCCCAGGCAGCAGAAAGCGATGTCCACCGGACCTTCGAGGGTGGGCAACAAACTCTGGAGATCGCCGACCGGGTTTTCCAGCCGTGGATGTTCAGCCAGAGGACGACGGCTGGGGGCGAGGAGGCGGGTGACAGTGGGTTCGTTAAGCAGGCGGTCGAGCAAGTGCTCGCCAGTCAATCCGGTAGCTCCGGCAAGCAAAATGTGCTGAGGCGTCAAGTACATGATCTTTCTCCCTTGATACGCCACAAGCATAGGCGCTGTACCGGAACAGACTGCGAGCGAAGCGGGAGGGTTTCACAAAAACACATGAAATGTTCAAGCGACCCCGCTTTTGGGCCTCAGCACTCAGCGTCGAACGGTATTCAACGCCCGCTCCGCCTGGCTCTTGCGCAGCTGCCGCCAATGGGCGACCACACCTTTCGGCGCCCACATCTGCGGCTCGGAGGCTTCGAAGCTTTCGTCCGTCTCACGCTGGGCGACGATGTCTTTTGCCTCATTGAACGCTTGCACCAGATCGTCGGTTTCCACCAGCGCCTTGCCGAACAGCGCCTCGCCGAAGTAGGTGAAATCGGCCTCCTCGGAACAGCCAAACGACACTCGATCTTCACGTGAAGCGGTAATCACCATCGTCCGCTCGTCCTTGATCGCTGGTATGAAACCGCCCGAATAGCAGGCGGAAATCACCACCACCTTGTCGCGATTCTTCAGCGGAGCCAGCACGCCAGCCATCTCATTGGCAGGCAGGTCGGACAGCTCCAGACGCGGCTGATCCAGCACCAACTCGTGTTCATGGGTGCCGTGGCTGGTCAGGTAAATGAAGATCAAGTCTTCCGGGCCGCTGCGCTTGGCCAGCGTTTGCACGGCGCGGCTGATGGTCTCGCGGGTGGCCAGCGGTCGATCGGCCATGTGATCGCGGTGGTTCACCAAGGTGATCTGACCCGAAGCACCGAAGCGCGTCGCGAGCAGCTTGTTGACGTAGTCGGCCTCGCGCAGAAAGACGCTCTGCTTGCCATCGCCACCCACGACGAGGCTGTAAAGCTCGATGGCCGGCGTGGAGGCGGGCACGGCGGCGAGGGCCTTTTCGACGAGGGCACCCTGGGCGAGCAAGCCGATTTCCAGCGGATCCGGCAGCAGCTTGCCGGCGGCGTCGCGCACCCGCTGGCCGTTCGACCAGGTGCCGCTTTGGACTTCGCCTTCCGCAGTGGTCAGCACGCCGCTGCCTTGATAGTTGTCGTTCTCGAACTGCCCGATGTACACGCTGCCGTCGGGGAGCTTCAGGCTGCCCGAGCCTGCGAAGCGCCAGTTCTTGAAGTCGCCTTGGTAGCGGGTCCCGTCGGCGCCGATCAACTCGCCCTTGCCGGTGAACGCGCCATCCTTGAACTGCCCCGACCAGACATCGCCATCGGCGTTTTCGTAGCGACCGCGACCGTTGAGCTGATTGTTGTGAAAGCCGCCGACGTATTGATCGCCATCGGCGCTGTTGAAATTGCCCGTGCCTTCAAGCTGGCCATCGACGAACTTGCCGCTGAACTGGTTGCCCGCCGAATCGTTGCGCTGGCCTTCGCCGTTGGGTTTGCCGTGGGCGAACTGGCCCTGATACTCGCTGCCGTCGTCCAGTTCCAGATGACCGGCGCCGTCGTACAGGTCGGCCTTGAACTCGCCGCGATAACTCATGCCGTGCTCTTTCAGCGTGCCTTCGCCGTCGCGCCGCCCCAGCTTGTAGCCGCCGACGTAGCTGCCGGCGCTGGTCGTCAGCGAGCCTTGGCCATGGAAAAGCCCGTCCTGGAAACCGCCCTTGTACACGTCGCCGTTGCTGGCGTGCCACTCACCCTGGCCGTTCCACTGACCGTTCTTGAATTCCCCGGCGTACCAGCTGCCATTGGGGTAATCGATCCGGCCCTTGCCTTGCAGCACGCCGTTGATCACGTCGCCACGATAGCGTCCGCCGTCGGGCAGGCGAGCGTCCGGGGGCAACAGCGATTCGCCATCGCCGCAAGCGGTAAGAAGGAAGGTCAGGGCCAAAGGAGCAAACGCGCGCATGGTAAATCCCGAAAATAAGATGTTTCGGCGTGATCTGATCGCGTACGTGTATCGAGTCGCTCACACAGCCGCAGCGAGTATGCCGCAGCGAGGAACGCTCATGAAACAGTCTGTTACGACTGTTTCATGTTTCAGGAAGGTTTGCGCAGGCGTTATGGAGGGACGGCGGGGCTTACACGAAGCACAGCGAAAGCGGTTCCGCAATGAACGCAGGCTTGTCCAGGCCTTCGATTTCAAGGGTTGCGGAGGCTTTGAGCAACCATTGGCCGGGCTTCTTTTCGGTCACCTCCGCCAACGTGACTTTTAGACGAACGCGCGAATCCACTTTCACCGGCTGAATGAATCGCACGCTGTCCAAGCCATAGTTGATCGCCATCTGCATGCCTTCGGGCACGACCATCAAGGACTCCATCAGCTTGGGCATCAGCGACAGCGACAGAAAGCCATGGGCGATGGTCGAACCGAACGGTGTTTGCGCTGCTTTTACCGGATCGACGTGGATGAACTGGAAGTCGCCGGTGGCTTCGGCGAACAGATTGATGCGTGCCTGATCGATGGTCAGCCACTCGGAGCATCCCAGGTCCTTGCCTTCATAGCTCTTGAGTTCTGCAACGGGTACGTGGGGCATCGCTACTCTCCTTGTGGGTGATTGTTTTTGCGCGGGATCTTCACGGGCAGGCCCCCTGACACAACGCGCTCGCAGGTTTGCTGCCGCTTCGCGTCAGATCGCGAGCAAGCTCACTCCTACAGTTTGAACCGCAGTCGATGAGGTGACGTCGGCGCTGTTATTGCTTGGCATTGAAGATCAGCACGCGCCACTGCGCGGGTCAACGTGACCTCAACTGGCGAATACCACCCCATAGGCAGCGCGGGTGGCGTGCCTATAATGTCGCCGCGAATCTGCTGGAGTTTTTTATGTTGCTAAGAGGCCTGACCTGGCTTGTGCTGTTCCAACTGATCGGAACCGCGCTCAATCACCTGTTTCTGTCGATCCTGCCCGGCCCGATCATCGGGCTGGTGTTGCTGATGATCTACCTCATGACCCGGGGCGAAGTCAGCGAACCCATCAGCCTGGCGGCCAGCAGTCTGCTGCGATACCTGCCGCTGCTGCTGGTGCCGCCCGCCGTGGGTGTGATGGTGTATGCCGACCAGATCGCCGAGGACTTCTGGGCGATCGTCGGCTCGCTGGTGATTTCCCTGATGGTGTCGCTGACCTTCGCCGGCTGGCTGATGCAGAAACTCATCGACCGTCAGGCCAATCGCCGGGAGCCATCATGAATCTGGACTGGCACGGCGCCTGGCTGTCGGTGATTCATCACCCCTTGTTCGGTATCGCCATCACGCTGGGCGCGTATCAACTGGTGCTGGCCGGCTACGAGAAAACCCGCTGGGTGTTTTTGCAACCGGTGCTGATTTCGATGCTGGTGGTGATAGGCGTACTGGTGAGCTGCGGGCTGTCCTACGTTGAGTACCGCAAAAGCACCGAAATCCTCAGCATTCTGTTGGGCCCGGCAACGGTTGCGCTGGCCGTGCCGCTTTATCTGAACCTGCGGCGCATCCGGCAGCTGTTCTGGCCGGTATTGACTACGCTGGTGGTGGGCGGCGTGCTGGCCACCGGGCTGTGCGTCGGGCTGGGCTGGATGCTCGGCGCCGATCACATGATCCTGATGACCATGGCGCCCAAGTCAGTGACCTCGCCGATCGCCATGCTGGTCGCCGAGCAGATTGGCGGTGTGGCGGCGCTGGCCGCAGTCTTTGTGTTGATAACCGGAGTGATCGGCGGCATATTCGGCCCCGGCCTGCTGACGCTGGCGCGGGTCACCAGCCCGGAAGCCCGCGGCATGGCCCTCGGGCTGACGGCCCACGCGGTGGGTACGTCGGCGGCCCTGCAGGAAAGTGAGGAATGCGGCGCCTTCGCGGCGTTGGCGATGAGTCTGATGGGTGTCGCCACGGCCTTGTTCCTGCCGTTGGCGGTGTCTCTGGTTGCTTGAGGATAGGTTTATGTCGTTGCCGTTGTTTACGCTGCCGCTGTTTCCACTGAATGCCGTGCTGTTCCCGGGGTGCGTGCTCGATCTGCAGCTATTCGAGGCGCGCTACCTCGACATGATTAGCCGCTGCATGAAGCAGGGCGAAGGCTTTG
Organism: Pseudomonas sp. HP_12; assembly: GCF_055283955.1. Taxonomy (NCBI): domain Bacteria; kingdom Pseudomonadati; phylum Pseudomonadota; class Gammaproteobacteria; order Pseudomonadales; family Pseudomonadaceae; genus Pseudomonas; species Pseudomonas sp. HP_12. The sequence continues at coordinate 241,132 of NZ_JBTOQG010000056.1, read as the reverse complement.
GCGTGGTCTGCATCACCGAGGGCAGTGAGACGGGCGACGTGCCGGACGGTTTCTCGATGATCGGCTGCGAAGCGCGGGTGACCGATTTCCAGAAGCAGGACAACGGCCTGCTCGGCATTCGGGTGGTGGGCGCCCGACGCTTTCGGGTGAAGGACTACAGTACTCAGCGCGACAACCTGCTGATCGGCGAGGTCGAGTGGCTCGACGATCCCGAAGAACAACCGCTGCAAGAGGAGGACGACGACCTGGTCGCGTTACTCGCCGCGCTGGCTGAGCACCCGATGGTGGCCGCGCTGAACATGGGCCTCACCGCGAGCGGTCAGCATTCATTGGCCAATCAACTGGCCTACCTGTTGCCGTTCGCGGAAGAAGACAAGATCGAGCTGCTGGAAATCGAAGACGCCGAACAACGGCTCGATGCGATTCAGGACCTGCTCGACGAAATGCAGGGCGACATGCAGGCCTGAATGCTGTTGTTTTGCGCGGCGCGGACCGGATCGTTGTTCCGGCAGGCCGCGCCTGAGCTGTTTCAGTACTGGTAGCGAATCAAACCGTGGGGGAACGAGTGCAGTCCGAACCCGCCGAACAGCGCCACCATCGCCGGCAGCACCAGCCACCACACTTTGATGGGCAGCGCTTCCAACGGCTTTTTGTTCTGCACGAACGCAAGGCTCGCGGCACAGGTGAAAAACGCCAGTAGCATCCCCGCCGTGACATCCGTCGGCCAATGCACGCCCAGATAGACTCGTGACATCGCGATCGCCAGCGCCGGAATCCCGCCCAGCAGCAGCCACGTCAGGCGCAGCCGCACCGGCTGACCGCGACCGGCAAGCACCGCCAGCGTCATGAACAGCGCAAACGAGGCCGATGCATGTCCGCTCGGCATGCTGTAGGTCCCCAAGGCCTCCGTCAGTACGTCAGGCCGGGCGCGGGCGAAGGTGTATTTCATGCTCTGGTTGATCAGCGCCGCGCCTAGGGTGGTGCCGACCGCGAAGATCGCATGGCGCCATTGCCGCGTGACGACCAGCAGGATGGTCAGCAGGGCGGCGGCGCAGAACTGCGTGCGGAAATCCCCCAGGCCCGTCACCATCACCACGAAGTTCTCGGCCGCAGCGCTCCGGCTGGCCTGGACCACCGTCATGATGCCCTGATCGAAATCGGCCAGGTATGGCCAGCCCAGAAAAACACTTCCCAGCAGCACGAAGCAGGTCAGGGCGATGACCTTGGTCGCGTAGGGCTTTTGCCGAAGGCTGCTCTGCACGCTGATGCCCAGCAGAAGCGCCAGCCCGCCGCCCACCACGGCAGCCTGGGGCCAGAAGTTTTCCGGCAGCGGCAGGCGGATGGCCGCACCGGTCGCCCAGCCCGGCAGTATGTAGGCCACTGACCAGCCGGCAGCGGCAATCAAGCTCACACCGGCAAAGCGCACGAACGGCATGTCGCACATCCCGGCCACCATCGGCAGCATCGGGCGCAGCGGGCCGATGAAGCGGCCGACCAGCAGGCTGGCGATGCCGTAGCGCTGGAAGTAGGTCTCGGCGCCACCGATCCACTCCGGGTGATTGCGCAGGCCGGGCAATTGACGAATCTTCTGATGAAAGCGCCGGCCGAGGAAGTACGAGACCAGATCACCCAATATCCCGCCGAGGAAACCCAGCAACAGCGCTTCACTCAACGGGAGTATGCCGCTGCCGGCCAGTGCGGCGATCGCGAACAGCACAACGGTCCCGGGGACGACGATGCCGGCAATCGCCAGGCACTCGATGAATGCAACGATGAAAATCGCCGCGCCGAGCCAGGAGGGGTTGGCGCTTAGCCAGGAGGTGATGCTGTCGAGCCACGCGCCCATGGGTTCAGTTTCCTTGCTCGATGAAAATATAGTCGCGTCCTTCGACTTGCCCGCGTCTGACCGGGTTCCGTGTGCAGAAGCGGGCATAGGCGGCGTCAACGAACCGGTACATCAGGTGCTCGTCGCGTCCGGCGGGGATGCCGAGGCGTGTCGTTTGGATAATGCGCGGCGGTCGCTGACCCACGTCCTCGACAAAGAGTTGCTCTTCATCGAAACGCTTGGCGTCCCACATCGGCACTTTCAGGCCCAGCGCCTTGCACAGCAGCGTCTGCCCGGCACACAGCCGCTCTGGCGTGCGCACGTTTCCACTGGCGTCGGGATTGTTGAGGAGCATGCGGGCGAGGGCGTTCTCGTCGGACACCGCATCGACCCACGGATAGGCCGATTTGATCAACACGGCATTGCCCGGACCTTCCGCACTGAAGTTCAACGAGTCACCGCCACGGGCGTAATACATATAAATGTGCCCGCCTTCCAGAAACAAAGCCTTACGTTTTTCTGTGTAACCGAGGGACGCATGACTGCCTTTCTCGGCCACGTAATACGCCTCCGTCTCAATAATCCGCGCCGACAACCACAACCCGTCGACCTTGTGGCGGATCACCTTGCCCAGCAAATCCCGGGCAAGCGTCTGAGCATCGCGATGAAAGAAACTGTCCGGCAGGGCGCGTGGCGATTGGTCAGGCATAAACAACGGCAGTCAGAGAATGGACCGCGATCATATCAACATCGGCCTTAATTGGAGCTGAATGGGTGAGAGCCGCCGCGAAGCCGGGGACAGATTAATTTACGGTGAAGCGTTGTAAATAAATCAGTCCCCTACCAACGCCAACAGATCCAGAATCCCGGTGCCCACACGGACGCCTTCCCGGCTAAAGCCGGTCCCACTAAAAGCATCGCATCCCGCCAGTGGGACTGGCGCTGACCCCCGTAGGACCGGCTTTAGCCGGGAAGCTTTTGATCTGCTTCGCTTCTGATCTGCTTTTGATCTTCATACGCAAAAAGTCCAGACACCGCCAAACGCGACTTGGGCCCACGGAGCGAGACCGGAGTGAAGGAACCCGACGAAGTCGGGCCCAACCAGGAGCACGGCCTTTTTGGTTACTTTTTCGGCTGTTGGAAAAAGTGACCCGCCGTAAGGGCGGAACCATAATTCGTGCCGCTGGAGATAATGGGAATACCCCCGATCGCACTACCGCCGCGCCGCCCCGAGAACAACAAAACCCCCTTATTCTGACCATCCGCCCGTCGCCGCTGTCGTTCAGCACGCCCGACAGCTATAATCCGCCGCTTTCCCATTTGCCAAGACCCCCGAGACCATGACTGAGTCCGTTCTTGACTACATGACCCGCCTGGGTCGCGCCGCCCGCGAAGCCTCCCGCGTGATCGGCCGTGCCAGCACCGCACAGAAGAACCGCGCCCTCGCAGCCACCGCTGCCGCGCTGGACGCTTCCCGTGCCGAGCTGACCGCCGCCAACGAACAAGACCTCGCTGCCGGCCGCGCCAATGGACTCGAACCCGCTCTGCTCGAACGCCTCTCCCTGACCCCGGCCCGCATCGACAGCATGATCGCCGGCCTGCGTCAGGTCGCCAGCCTGCCAGACCCCATCGGCACCCTGCGCGACATGAACTTCCAGCCGTCCGGCATACAAGTCGGCAAAATGCGCGTGCCACTGGGCGTCGTCGGCATCATCTACGAGTCGCGCCCCAACGTGACCATCGACGCCGCCAGCCTCTGCCTCAAATCCGGTAACGCCACCATCCTCCGTGGCGGCTCCGAAGCCATCAATTCGAACCGCGCCATCGCCGCCTGCATCCAGCGCGGCCTCGACGAAGCCGGCTTGCCTGCCGCCGTCGTACAAGTCGTCGAAACCACCGACCGCGCCGCCGTGGGTGCGCTGATCACCATGCCCGAGTACGTGGACGTCATCGTTCCCCGTGGCGGCAAAGGCCTGATCGAACGCGTCAGCCGCGACGCCAAAGTCCCGGTCATCAAACACCTGGACGGCATCTGCCACGTCTACGTCAGTTCCCACGCCGACCTGGCCGCCGCCCAACGCATCAGCTTCAACGCCAAGACCTACCGGTATGGCATCTGCGGCGCGATGGAAACCCTGCTGGTCGATCAAACCATCGCCGCAGACTTCCTGCCGCCCATGGCCGCCCAGTTCCGCGAAAAAGGCGTCGAGCTGCGCGGCTGCGAGCGCACCCGCGACCTGATCGACGTTTTGCCGGCTACTGAAGAAGACTGGCACACCGAGTACCTGGCGCCGATCCTCTCGATCCGCCTCGTGACCGGTCTGGATCAGGCCATCGAACACATCAATCACTACGGCTCGCATCACAGCGACGCCATCATCTCCGACTCGCAAGCCCAGACTCGCCGCTTCATGGCTGAAGTCGACTCGAGTTCGGTGATGGTCAACGCGCCCACCAGTTTTGCCGACGGTTTCGAATACGGCCTGGGTGCGGAAATCGGCATTTCGACCGACAAGATTCACGCGCGGGGTCCCGTGGGGCTCGAAGGCCTGACCTGCGAGAAATACATCGTCGTCGGCGATGGCACACAATTGCGCGGGCAGGGGCCGGTCTGACTTGGCCGACGTCGGTCAGGCTTCAGTGAGCGGCGCCCAGGCAGTGGCCGATCCGATTGCGGTTCCGCTGAACACTGCACGGGTGCCCCAGCGCATCGGCATACTCGGCGGCACGTTCGACCCGGTGCACATTGGCCATTTGCGTGGCGCACTGGAAGTCGCCGAGCTGCTGAAACTCGATGAGCTGCGTCTGACGCCCAGCGCCCGACCGCCTCATCGCGACACGCCGAGCGTTTCAGCGCAGGACCGTCTGGCGATGGTCCAGTGCGCGGTGGCCGGTGTGCCGCCATTGACGGTGGATGATCGCGAGCTGTTGCGCGACAAGCCGTCGTACACGATCGACACGCTGGAATCGATGCGCGCGGAACTCGCCGCCGATGACCAGCTATTTTTATTGCTGGGTTGGGACGCCTTTTGCGGGCTGCCTTCCTGGCATCGGTGGGAAGAGTTGCTGGAGCACTGCCATATCGTGGTGCTGCAACGCCCGGACGCCGACAGCGAGTCCCCGGATGCGATGCGAAATCTGCTCGCGGGACGTGCCGTCAGTGATCCGAAGGCCCTTAAAGGGCCCGGCGGAAAGATTACGTTCGTCTGGCAGACGCCGCTTTCGGTGTCTGCCACCCAGATCCGTCAACTGCTGGCCAGCGGTAAGTCGGTACGTTTTCTGGTGCCAGACGCGGTACTGGCCTATATCGATACGCACGGGCTGTACCGTGCGTCGAACTGAAGGTGTGTTGCTACGCAGCCAAGTGCGCGAAGAAACGCCCAAACATACGAGTTGAAAGAGTTTTTTATGACTGACAAACGCGCTGTAAACCCAATCATCGAAGTGATCAGGGCTGCCCTGGAAGACGTCAAGGCCCAGGATATCCAGGTGCTGGACGTTCGTGACAAACAAAGCATCACCGACTACATGGTCATCGCGACCGGTACGTCCAATCGCCAGATCAACGCGATGCTCGACAAGGTCCGCGAAGAAGTCAAAAAACAGGGCCTCAAGCCGCTGGGCGAAGAAGGCAAGGGCGACAGCGACTGGGTGCTGCTCGACCTGGACATCGCCATCGTCCACATGATGACCGCCTCCGCTCGCCAGTTTTACGACCTCGAGCGTCTGTGGGCCGGTGCCGAGCAGAGCCGTTCGGCCAGCGCTGCACACCACAGCCCGGAAAACGCTCACGAGCATTTTGACAAGCTGAACAAAGACCAGGCCTAAGGCTTCGTTGTGCGTTTGCGTCTGATCGCCGTTGGTTCCCGCATGCCCAAGTGGGTGGAAGAGGGTTGGCATGAATATGCCAAGCGTCTGCCATCCGAACTGGCGCTGGAACTGGTGGAAATTCCGCTCAACACCCGTGGCAAGAACGCCGACGTGGCACGCCTCATCCGTCAGGAAGGCGAGGCCATGCTGGCGAAAGTGCAGCCGGGCGAGCGGATCGTCACGCTTGAAGTGCATGGCAAGCCATGGAGCACCGAGCAACTGGCGGGCGAGCTCGATCGCTGGCGTCTGGATTCGCGCACGGTCAACCTGATGGTCGGCGGTCCGGAAGGGCTGGCGCCGGAAGTCTGTGCACGGGCCGAGCAGCGTTGGTCGTTGTCGCCGCTGACGTTGCCGCACCCGCTGGTGCGCATTCTCATCGGTGAGCAGATTTATCGTGCCTGGACCGTGCTGTCCGGTCACCCTTATCACAAGTAGCGCCGCTGCCTTCACTGTGAACCTGCCCTAAATGTCTCAGCCGATTCGCCTGAAAGACCACGAAAAGGACGCACGCCTGGTGCGCAGCCGAGTCGTGGTCGGCGCAGTCGCGGTCGTCGTGCTGATCTGCGTGCTGGTCGCGCGGCTGTATTTCCTGCAGGTCATCCAGTACGAGTACCACTCGACGCTGTCCGAGAACAATCGCGTTCATGTGCAGCCGATCCCGCCGAGCCGCGGGCTGATCTACGACCGTAACGGTGTAGTCATTGCCGACAACCGGCCCAGTTTCAGCCTGAGTATGACCCGCGAACGCTCGGGTGACTGGACCCAGGTGCTGGACACCATCGTCCAGGTCCTTGAGTTGACGCCTGACGACCGGATCATCTTCGAAAAGCGCATGAAGCAGGGTCGCCGGCCGTTTGAGCCGGTGCCCATCCTGTTCGAACTGACCGAAGAGCAGATCGCCCGTATCGCCGTTAACCAGTTCCGCCTGCCGGGGGTTGAAGTGGTGGCGCAGCTGGTTCGCCACTACCCACAGGGCGAGCACTTCGCCCACTCGGTGGGTTACATGGGGCGGATCAACGAGAAAGAGCTGAAAAGCCTCGATCCCGTGAACTACAGCGGCACCCACCACATGGGCAAAACCGGGATCGAGCGTTTCTACGAGCCCGAGCTGCACGGTCAGGTCGGTTACGAAGAAGTCGAAACCAATGCCCGCGGCCGCGTGCTGCGCGTGCTCAAACGGACCGATCCGGTGCCCGGCAAGGACATCGTCCTTAGCCTCGACATCCAGTTGCAGGAAGCCGCCGAAGCCGCCCTGGCCGGGCGTCGCGGCGCGGTGGTGGCGCTGGACCCGAACACCGGCGAGGTACTGGCGATGGTCAGTCAGCCGAGCTTCGACCCGAACCTGTTCGTCACCGGCATCAGCTTCAAGGCCTATTCCGAGCTGCGCGATTCGGTCGACCGTCCCCTGTTCAACCGTATTTTGCGGGGCCTGTACCCGCCGGGTTCGACCATCAAGCCGGCGGTGGCGATTGCCGGTCTCGACACCGGCGTGGTCACGGCCAGCACGCGGGTTTTCGACCCCGGCTACTACATGCTGCCGAACTACGATCACAAATACCGTAACTGGAACCGCACCGGCGATGGCTGGGTGGATCTGGACACGGCGATCATGCGCTCCAACGACACCTACTTTTACGATCTGGCCCACAAGGTCGGGATTGATCGGCTGTCGGCGTACCTGAACAAGTTCGGCATCGGCCAGAAGGTGTCGTTGGACATGTTCGAAGAATCCCCCGGCCTGATGCCGTCCCGTGACTGGAAGCGCGTGACCCGGCGGCAGGCGTGGTTCCCGGGCGAAACACTCATTTTGGGGATCGGCCAGGGCTACATGCAGGCCACGCCGTTGCAGTTGGCCCAGGCCACCGCCTTAGTGGCGAACAAGGGCAAGTGGAACCGTCCGCACTTGGCAAAAACCGTCGAAGGGCAGAAGCCGGTGGACGAGAACCCGATGCCGGACATCGTCCTGCGTGATCCGTCGGACTGGGCCAAGGTCAACCACGGCATGCAGCAAGTGATGCACGGCGCTCGCGGTACCGCGCGCAAAGCCGCCATCGGTGCCCAATACCGAATCGCCGGCAAGAGTGGTACGGCTCAGGTCGTGGCCATTCGGCAGGGCGAGAAATACGACCGCTCGAAAGTCCAGGAACGCCACCGCGACCACGCTTTGTTTGTCGGCTTCGCGCCGGCCGACAGCCCGAAGATTGTCGTCGCGGTGATGATCGAAAACGGCGAGTCCGGGTCGGGCGTTGCCGCGCCCGTCGTGCGGCAGGTCATGGACGCCTGGCTGCTTGATCCACAGGGCCACCTGAAACCCGAATACGCCAGCAATGCACAGCCTCCGGAGACCGCGGCCCGTGAAGAGTAATTTCGACCGCATCTTGTCCAGCGAAGATGTGATGCGCCGTCGCGCCACGTTTCTGCAGAAAATCCACGTCGATGGCCCGCTGCTGATCCTGTTGCTGACGCTGGCGGCGGGCAGTCTGTTCGTGCTGTATTCGGCCAGCGGCAAGAGCTGGGACCTGCTGATCAAGCAGGCGACCTCCTTCGGTATCGGTCTGGTGTCGATGTTCGTCATCGCCCAGCTTGAACCCAGGTTCATGGCCCGCTGGGTGCCCGCCGCCTACGTGATCGGCGTTCTGCTGCTGGTGGCGGTGGACGTCATGGGCCACAACGCCATGGGCGCCACGCGCTGGATCAACATCCCCGGGGTCATCCGCTTTCAGCCCTCGGAATTCATGAAGATCATCATGCCGGCGACCATCGCCTGGTACCTGTCCAAGCGCACGTTGCCGCCGCACCTCAAGCACGTCGCGGTGAGCCTCGGGTTGATTGGTCTGCCGTTCATTCTGATCGTGCGTCAGCCGGACCTCGGCACCTCGCTGCTGATTCTGGCGTCCGGCACCTTCGTGCTGTTCATGGCCGGCTTGCGCTGGCGCTGGATCATCAGCGTGGTGGCAGCCGCAGTTCCGGTGGCGGTCGGCATGTGGTTCTTCTTCATGCATGACTACCAGAAGCAGCGGATCCTGACCTTCCTCGACCCGGAGAGTGATCCCCTCGGCACCGGCTGGAACATCATTCAGTCCAAGGCGGCGATCGGTTCGGGCGGCGTATTCGGCAAAGGCTGGCTCATGGGCACGCAGTCGCACCTGGACTTCCTCCCGGAAAGCCATACCGACTTCATCATTGCGGTGCTCGGCGAAGAATTCGGGCTGGTGGGGATTTGCGCGCTGCTGCTGATCTACCTGTTGCTGATCGGCCGCGGGCTGGTGATCACCGCCCAGGCGCAGACGCTCTACGGCAAGCTGCTCGCAGGCAGCCTGACCATGACCTTTTTTGTTTACGTTTTCGTCAATATCGGTATGGTCAGCGGTCTGCTGCCGGTCGTAGGCGTGCCGTTGCCCTTCATTAGCTACGGCGGAACTTCGCTGGTGACGCTGCTGTCAGCGTTTGGTGTTTTGATGTCGATCCACACGCATCGCAAGTGGATCGCTCAGGTTTGATTAAGGTGAAGAACTTAATGCAAGTAGTGCGTGGCTGGGCTGCTCGATATGCGCCGCTGGTCGGTCTGATGGGCATCTTCGGCTCAGTGCAGGAATCACTTGCCGGTGACTATGACGGCTCTCCTCAAGTCGCCCAGTTCGTCAGCGAAATGACCCGCGATTATGGTTTTGCGGGCGAGCAACTGATTGATGTATTCCGCGATGTGCAGCGCAAGCAGGCGATTCTCGATGCCATTTCGAAGCCTGCCGAGCGTGTGAAGCCGTGGAAGGACTATCGCCCGATGTTCCTCACCGACGCGCGCGTTGCCCGGGGCGTCGATTTCTGGCGTCAGCACGAGGCCGCCCTGGCGCGCGCCCAGCAAGAGTATGGCGTGCCCGCTCAGGTGATCGTTTCGATTATCGGCGTCGAGACGTTTTTCGGCCGCAACACCGGTAATTACCGGGTGATGGACGCATTGTCGACGCTGGCGTTCGACTATCCCCAGCGCGCTGATTTCTTCCGCAAGGAGCTCCGTGAATTCCTGCTCCTGTCCCGCGAACAGCAGGTCGATCCGCTGACGCTCAAAGGCTCCTACGCCGGCGCCATGGGTTTGCCTCAGTTCATGCCGAGCAGCTTTCGCGCCTATGCAGTGGATTTCGACGGCGACGGCCACATCAATATCTGGAACGACCCGGACGACGCAATCGGCAGCGTTGCCAGCTACTTCCAGCGTCACGGCTGGGTCGCCGGTCAGCCGGTTGTCAGCCGCGCGGACGTTCGCGGTGACCGTGTTGACGAGGGCTTGAGCCCCGGCATCGATCCGGTGAAAAACGTTGGGGAGTTGCGAGCGTTGGGGTGGGCGAGTCATGATGCGCTGCGCGACGACATGCCGGTCACGGCGTTTCGCCTCGATGGTGACAAAGGCCCTGAATACTGGATGGGTCTGAAGAATTTTTACGCAATCACGCGGTACAACCGCAGCGTGATGTACGCCATGGCCGTGCATCAGCTGTCTGAAATGCTTGTTCAAGCCCGGGACGTCAAGTAATGCGGCCACTGCCGATGCAACAACCATTGAAACTGATGGCCTTCACGGCGCTGACTTTGCTGATCGTCAGTTGCTCGACCAGCCGCCCGACGACCACGACGCAGCGGCAGCAGGGCAACATCATTCGTTCGCAGCCCGGGCTGGACATCAACAGGGCGCACAAAGACGGCGCTCCCTGGTGGGACGTTGACGTTTCGCGCATCCCCGACGCCATTCCGACCCTGCACACCGGCCCCTATAAGGCCAACCCGTACACCGTGCTGGGCAAGACCTATTTCCCGCTCAGCGATTCCAAGACCTATTCCCAGACGGGAACGGCGTCGTGGTACGGCACCAAATTCCACGGCCAGAACACCGCCAACGGCGAGGTCTATGACCTGTACGGCATGAGCGCGGCCCACAAGACCCTGCCGCTGCCCAGCTATGTTCGCGTGACCAATCTGGACAACAACCGCACTGTGATCCTGCGGGTCAACGACCGCGGCCCGTTCTATTCCGACCGCATCATCGACCTGTCATACGCGGCGGCGAAGAAACTCGGTTATGCCGAGACCGGCACAGCGCGGGTAAAAGTCGAAGGCATCGACCCTTCTCAGTATTGGGCGCAGCGCGGCAAACCGGCGCCGCTGATGCTGGATCAGCCGCAGGTGGCGAGCAGCAATCCTCCGGCGCGTCAGCCGCAACCGGGCGCTCCGGTGATTACCGCATCAGCGGGTACGATCGAACAATGGACGCCGCCGCCGCAGCAACATGCCGCCCCGGTCACACCGGTGCCGATCGACGCAAAAAAAAACGCTTCCGGACAAGCGTCTGGGCTGTTTCTCCAAGTGGGAGCCTTCGCCAACCCGGACGCTGCGGAACTCCTGAGGTCGAAATTGAGCGGGATGGTCCGGGCGCCGGTGTTCGTGAGTTCGATCGCACGCAATCAACAGACGCTCTATCGCGTGCGGATGGGACCGGTCGACACGCCGGGTGAAGCCCAGCAACTGCAAAACAGCGTAAGGTCGGCCAACCTCGGCTCGCCAAGCGTCGTCACGTCGGACCAGTAACGTTTTTATCAGCGCTTCTCGCCCCGGGAACAGAGGCGAGTTTCGCTGCCTGACCGACGACGTGCCGACCGGGTGTGTCGTTGTCAGCAGCTTTTCACGGCACGTTCTGTAGAATGTGAGCCCGTTTGCCGGGGTAGCCCGGCACCCGCTTTGCCCGCAAGGGCATGTTTGCCCATTAGCATTTTCGAGAGACGGATGAACATCACCAGCTTTGCAAAACGCCTTTGCCTGCTAATCCCGCTATTCACCGCGCCTGCCGTGTTTGCGGCGGAACAGATGACGCCATCGCCACCGCAACTGGCTGCCAAGGCTTATGTGCTGATGGACGCCAACAGCGGCAACGTTCTGGTCGAAAACAATGGCGACCAGCGCCTGCCACCGGCCAGTCTGACCAAGCTGATGACCGCCTACATCGCCACGCTGGAAATCCGTCGCGGCCAGATCGGCGAAAACGACCCTGTCACCGTCAGCGAAAACGCCTGGCGCACCGGCGGTTCGCGGATGTTCATCAAGGTGGGCAGCCAGGTCACCGTCAGCGACTTGCTGCACGGCATCATCATTCAGTCGGGTAACGACGCCAGCGTTGCGCTTTCCGAGCACATCGCCGGCAGCGAAGACGCCTTCGCCGACCTGATGAACAAGACCGCTGCCGACCTGGGCATGGTCAACAGCCACTTCATGAACCCGACCGGCCTGCCGAACCCGGATCACTACGCCACGGCCCATGACATGGCCCTGCTGGCGCGCGCGATCATCCACGAAGACCCGGCTCACTACGCGATCTACTCGCAGAAAGAGTTCTTCTGGAACGGCATCAAACAGCCGAACCGCAACCTGCTGCTGTGGCGTGACAAGACCGTCGACGGTCTGAAAACCGGTCACACCGAAGAAGCCGGCTACTGCATGGTGTCCTCGGCCGTTCGTGATGGCATGCGTCTGATTGCGGTGGTGTTCGGCACCAACAGCGAGCAAGCTCGTGCTGCCGAGACCCAGAAGCTGCTGACCTACGGTTTCCGCTTCTTCGAAACCCAGACCTTCTATCAGAAGGGCACCGAGCTGGCTCAGGCGCCGGTCTGGAAAGGCACAGAGCGTCAAGTCAAAGCCGGCCTGGCTGAAGACCTGACCATGACCATGCCAAAAGGCGAGCTGAAAAAGCTGGCTGCCAGCATGACCATGAACCCGCAACTGGTTGCACCGATCGCCAAAGGCGACGTTATCGGCAAGGTTGAGGTCAAACTGGACGACAAGGTCGTGCACAGCGCCAACCTGATCGCCCTGGACGCCGTCGACGAAGGTGGTATCTTCCGCCGCCTGTGGGATAGCATCCGCCTATTCTTCTACGGTCTGTTCAACTGATCAACGATTGATCAAAAACTGACCGTTGCTCCGTACGCCCCTGTCGCCGAACGCGCCGGGGGCCTGTCCGTTTTCCGGCTTACGAGGCCGTTACTGCCATGACAGATACCGAAGTAAAAGCGCCAAAAATCGAATTTCCCTGCGCCGACTATCCCATCAAGATCATCGGCGACACGGGTGTGGGCTTCAAAGACAGGGTCATCGAGATCCTCGAGAAGCACGCCACCGTCGACATGAAGACCCTGGCGGAGCGCCAGAGCAGCAACGGTAAATACACCACCGTTCAGCTGCACATCATCGCCACCGGTCAAGACCAGCTCTACGACATCAATAGCGAACTGCGGGCCACCGGCTTCGTGCACATGGTGCTGTGATGGGGCCGGTTCTGGGCTTTCGTGAACTCGGGCTGACCGATTACGAGCCCACTTGGCAGGCCATGAAACGCTTCACCGACGGCCGCGACCGCGAAACCGCCGACGAGGTCTGGCTTGTGCAGCATCCGCCCGTCTTCACCCAAGGCCAGTCCGGCAAGCCCGAGCATTTGTTGCTGCCGGGGGATATCCCGTTCGTGCAGGTCGATCGCGGCGGCCAAGTGACTTATCATGGCCCCGGCCAACTGGTCGCTTACTTGCTGCTGGACGTTCGCCGTCTGGGCTTCGGTGTTCGCGAACTGGTCACCCGGATCGAGCGCAGCCTGATCGATCTGCTGGCCAGTTACGGCGTAGACGCCGCAGCCAAGCCCGATGCACCGGGGGTTTACGTCGATGGCGCCAAGATTGCCTCGCTGGGGCTGCGCATCCGCAACGGCTGTTCGTTTCATGGCCTTGCGTTGAACGTCGATATGGATCTGGACCCTTTTAAACGGATTAATCCCTGCGGGTATGCGGGGCTGGCGATGACCCAGCTGCGCGAACAGGCAGGTCCGATTGAATTTGCCGAGGTTAGTGCCCGGCTGCGTGCGCAGCTCGTCAAACACCTCGACTACGCTGAGCAGACGACCCTAACGGGCGGAATCGATTGATATGACTACTGCGTATGAGGCAGCTGACACTGTCGTGAATACAGAGAATGCCGTACAGACCCTGATCCCGACGGTGAGCGTGACCACGCCCGAGCGTGTGGCGCGTCCGAAAGTGGAGGCCGGCGTGAAGCTGCGCGGCGCGGAGAAAGTCGCGCGCATCCCGGTGAAGATCATTCCGACGGTCGATCTGCCGAAGAAGCCGGACTGGATTCGCGTGCGCATCCCGGTCTCGCCGGAAGTCGACCGCATCAAAGCGCTGCTGCGCAAGCACAAGCTGCACAGCGTGTGCGAAGAGGCGTCTTGCCCGAACCTGGGCGAGTGCTTCTCCGGCGGCACCGCGACCTTCATGATCATGGGCGACATCTGCACCCGTCGCTGCCCGTTCTGCGACGTCGGTCATGGCCGTCCGAAAGCGCTGGACACCGATGAGCCGAAGAACCTGGCCGTCGCCATCGCCGACCTGAAACTCAAGTACGTCGTGATCACTTCCGTTGACCGGGACGACCTGCGCGACGGCGGTGCCCAGCACTTTGCCGACTGCATTCGCGAGATCCGCCTGCTGTCACCAAACGTGCAGCTGGAGACCTTGGTCCCGGATTACCGTGGCCGCATGGACATCGCGCTGGAAATCACCGCCGCGACGCCGCCAGACGTGTTCAACCACAACCTGGAAACCGTGCCGCGTCTGTACAAGGCTGCGCGCCCGGGTTCGGATTACCAGTGGTCGCTGACCTTGCTCAAGCGCTTCAAGGAAATGGTCCCTCACGTCCCGACCAAATCCGGGCTGATGCTGGGGCTGGGCGAGACCGACGAAGAAGTCATCGAAGTCATGCAGCGCATGCGCGAGCACAACATCGACATGCTGACCCTGGGTCAGTACCTGCAACCGTCGCGCAACCATTTGCCGGTCCAGCGCTTCGTCCACCCGGACGTCTTCGACTGGTTCGCCGAAGAAGGTTACAAGATGGGCTTCAAGAACGTCGCCTCTGGCCCGCTGGTTCGCTCCTCGTACCACGCGGACGAACAAGCCAAGCTGGTCAAGTCGCTGCTCACGGCGGGCTGATCACAGCGTCGTTGATGCAGAAAGCAAAACGGGCCGGATAGAAATATCCGGCCCGTTTTTTTGCGTTGCGTTTAGCTGTGCCGGAATTTACGGCTGGCGCAACTGCTGCAGCAGCTCTTGCGTCGGGTACCCGTCCGCCGGCCAGCCAAAGGATTGCTGTGCACTGCGAATCGCCTTACGCGTGTTGGCGCCGATGATCCCGTCCGGGGCGCCTGCGTCGTACTGTCGGGCCGAGAGCAGCGTCTGCAACTCGATACGCTCGGAGCGGCTCAGCGGACGATCACCCCGCGGCCAGCTGCCCTGCACATAACCGCCGCCACTGAACCGCTCGGACAGCAACCCGATGGCCAGTGCATAGGACGACGAGTTGTTGTACTTGAGGATGGCGCGGAAGTTGTCCATCACCAGAAAGGCCGGGCCCTTGTAGCCCGCAGGCAGCAGCAAGGCCGCCTGCTGTTGCAGCAAATTGGCCGGCAACGCTGAACCGTTTGGTAGCTTCAGCCCCAGCTGTTGCCATTCGCTGATGGATTTACGGGTTGAAGCGTCGGCCAGCGCGTAGTCGAAACCCTGAGCCAGTTGCACCTCAAAGCCCCACGGCTGGCCTTTCTGCCAGCCCGAGCTTTGCAGGTAATGTGCGGTGGAGGCGAGGGCGTCGGTGGGGGAGTTCCAGATGTCACGGCGACCGTCGCCGTCGAAATCCACCGCGTGGGTGTTGTAGGTCGTCGGGATGAACTGCGTCTGGCCCATGGCGCCGGCCCACGAGCCCAGCATGCTCGGCGCGTCGATATCGCCATGCTGGATGATCTGCAGCGCGGCGATCAGCTGGTCCTGGGCAAACTGCGGTCGGCGGCCTTCATAGGCCAGCGTCGCCAGTGAGCGAATCACCGATTGCGTGCCCTGGAACTGGCCGAAGCTGCTCTCCATGCCCCACACGGCGACCAGTGCCTGGCGATCGACGCCATAACGCTGCTCGATGGCGCTCAGCGCGTCGGCGTATTGGTTGAGCAGGGCCTGACCCTTGCGCACGCGTACAGCCGACATGGCGCCATCGAGGTATTCCCACACCGGGCGGCTGAACTCCGGCTGGCTGCGATCGGCCTTGACCACGCTCATGTCCGGGGTGACGCCGGCAAACGCGCTATCGAACACATCGGGCCGCACACCCGCGTTCACCGCCAGAGCACGGAACTGGCTCTGCCACTCGCTGAAGCTCATCGCGGGCTGGATTTCAAAGTTGGCGTCGTCGGGTTGCGCAACAGCGCCTGAAGGCGTGGGCAGGTTCTTGACGACTTGGGCCGCGGGCGCGGACTGGAGAGGGGTGGCAACGGCAGCGGTAGGCTGCTCGGCACAGGCAACCAGCGCGAAGAGGCTGGAGGCGGCGATCAACTGGCGAAGGTGCCAGCGACGGGGAAAGCTTGGGGGCATTCTGGGGTCCACAGGGCTAAACCGGAAGGTGCAGACCTTAACATGCCGGCCCTGTTGGTGGGGCGTCAGTCAGTAACCTGAAGTTTTCAAGCCGCCATAAGGGAAGAAGCCTCCCAGCTTTTAGACTGGAAGGCTTCGCGGCGGTAGCTGCCTTTGCCTTTGCCGGGTTGTTCCTGACGGCTGCGGAACAGTGGCTGGGCGATGATGGATTTGGCCTTGTTCGGCCGCTTTTTGGCTTTGCTCATGGCGTTCTCGCTCAAGTGGTGGGGTGGAGCAGCGGGGATATTCGGCCACTTCGGCGCCGCTGTCCAATTAACCTGAGCTATCGAAAGGTTACATATTATTCCGCTGGCAATGCCAGCCGTTGTCCCGCCATCAGCAGCGTCAGTCGACTCAGGCTGCTCCAGACCGAGCCTTGGGCCTGTCCTTTGATTTGCGCGTCGATGTGTTGCGCGTCCATCAACAGCTGACCCCAGCGTCGCGCGGAGTGGCGTTGCAGGGCCTTGCTCATCAACGGCTTGCGCTTGTCCCAGATGGGCGGGCGCGCCTGACTGAAGGCTTTGTCCAGCGGAATGCCCTGACTGAACTGCAACGCCAGATTGGCCAGCACACGCAGCTCGCGGGACAGCGCCCAGAGAATGACCGGAGGTTCGACGCCTTCGCCACGCAGGCCTTCGAGCATTCGCAGCGCATGGGCCGCTTCGCCGTTGAGGATGGCGTCAGTCAGACCGAAAACATCGAAGCGCGCGCTGTCAGCCACCGCCGCCTGCACGGTTTCGACCGTGATCTGGCCTTCCTCGGCCATCAGCTTGAGCTTTTCGATTTCCTGCGCAGCGGCCAGCAAGTTGCCTTCCACCCGCGCAGCGATCAGTTCGATGGCGTCCGGCGTTGCTGCCAGGCCGGCTTGTGACAGGCGCTGACGAATCCATTGCGGCAACTGGCTGGCGTCCACCGGCCAGATCTGCACGAACTGAGTCTGCGGCCCTTCAACCAGCGCCTTGCCCCATTTGGTTTTCTGCGCCGAGCCGTCGAGCTTGGGCAGGCTGATCAGCAGCAGCGTGTCTTCGGCGGGACGACCGCAGTATTCCAGCAGCGCGGCGGCGCCTTTGTCGCCGGGTTTACCGGACGGCAGGCGTAACTCCAACAGCCGGCGCTCGGCGAACAGCGACATGCTCGCGCCCGCCTGGAGCAGGGTGCCCCAGTCGAAGCTCGAATCGGCGCTGAACACCTGACGTTCGTCATAGCCCTGCTGGCGCGCAGCCGCACGAATGGCGTCGCAGGCCTCCTGACACTGCAGCGGGTCATCGCCGCTGACGATGTAGACGGGCGCAAGGGTGCCTTGCAGGTGTTTGGAAAGCTGGGCGGGGGCGAGTTTCATGGGTCAGAAAAGATCAGGGCCGGCGAACCGGCCCCGATGCCGTCACTTGGACGGGATTTCGATAGGCGACTGCTGTGGCGTCTCGTCGCGAATGCGTTGAGCTGCAGCTTCGGCATCAGCCTGGGCGCGGGCAGCGGCGTCGGCTTTGGCTTGCAGTTCATCGAGGCGCTCAGGCGTCAGTTGCTGCAGACGGGCCAGCACTTTTTGCACGAGGTCGCTTTGCATTTCCTTACGGATCTGCGCGGCTTCCTGGTCAGAGCCGATCAGGTTGTTGCCGTCATGGACGAAGACTTTCTGCGACTGCACGGAGTCATCAAGCAGCAGGACGTCTTTGCTGCCATGAATCTCGTACTTCAGCACGGTGGTCAGCTCGTATTCGGCGGAGCGGCCGGAACCTGCGTAGCTGGCTGTGCGCTGGGTCTCGTCTTCACGGGCGATGAACAATTTGTACTGGGCGCCGGTGTAGACATGTACGCCGCTATTGGTCAGCGTCTGACGCAGTTGAGTGACGACGTCGCCGTAAGCATCGCGCGCGCTCACGTCCAGTTCCTTGATCGACAGGGCGTTGGTGCCGGTGCCGCGCAGCTGGAAACCGCAGGCGCTCAGCAGAACCGCGAGTCCCATTACCAGCAGATTGCGTTTGATCATCTTGTTGCTCCCTTGAATCCGTTAGAACCCGGCATCCCGGGTTCTTGAAGTTGATGCGGCGCCTGCAGACAGGCGCCCGATGATTGCGTCAGCTGGCGACGATGTTTACCAGTTTGCCCGGCACCACGATCACTTTGCGGATGGTCAGGCCGTCGATGAAGCGCAGCACGTTTTCGTTGATCCGTGCGGCCGCCTCGACTTCCTCGCGGGTGGCGCTGGCCGGCATCTCGATATGACCACGCAGTTTGCCGTTGACCTGAATCACCAGCTGCAACGTGTCCTGCACCAGTGCCGAGTCATCGACCACAGGCCAGCCGGCGTCGATGATCGGATCGGAGTGGCCCAGTGCCGCCCACAGCTCGTGGCTGATGTGCGGGGTGATCGGCGCCAGCAACAGCGCGACCGTCTCCAGACCTTCCTGTAACAGCGCGCGGTCCTGAGCCGAAGCCTGCGGCGCTTTTTCCAGCACGTTCATCAGCGTCATCACCTGAGCGATAGCGGTGTTGAATTTGTGATGCTGCCCAACGTCCTGACCGGCCTGCTTGATGGCCAGGTGAATCGAGCGGCGAATGGCCTTCTGGTCGTCGTTCAGCGCGCTTTTGTCGAGTGCGCTTGCAGCGCCCGCCGTCACGTGGGCCTGAGCCAGGCGCCAGACGCGCTTGAGGAAGCGGTGCGAGCCTTCCACGCCGGAATCAGACCATTCCAGGCTCATGTCAGGTGGCGAGGCGAACATCATGAACAGGCGGCAGGTGTCGGCGCCGTACTGGTCGATCATCGACTGAGGGTCGACGCCGTTGTTCTTCGATTTCGCCATCTTTTCGATGCCGCCGATTTCAACCGGCTGGCCATCGGCAATCAGTTTGGCGCCGATGATCTTGGCCTTGCTGTCGCGTTCAAACTCGACATCAGCCGGGTTGAACCAGGTTTTGCTGCCGTTGGCTTCCAGACGATAGAACGTCTCGGCCACGACCATGCCTTGGGTGAGCAGGTTCTTGAACGGCTCGTTGGAACTGACCAGGCCTTCGTCGCGCATCAGCTTGTGGAAGAAGCGCGCGTACAGCAGGTGCAGGATCGCGTGTTCGATACCGCCGATGTATTGATCAACCGGCAGCCAGTGATTCGCGGCCTTCGGGTCGACCATGCCGCCCTCGTAGTGAGGCGAGGCGTAGCGGGCGAAGTACCACGAGGACTCGACGAAGGTGTCCATGGTGTCGGTTTCGCGCTTGGCCGGCGCGCCGCAGGTCGGGCAGCTGCACTCGTAGAACTCGGGCATGCGCGCCAGTGGTGAGCCAGCGCCGTCCGGTACCACGTCTTCAGGCAGCTTGACCGGCAGTTGATCTTCCGGGACAGGCACGTCGCCACAGGTGTCGCAGTGAATGATCGGGATCGGGCAGCCCCAGTAGCGCTGGCGACTGATGCCCCAGTCGCGCAAGCGGAACTGGGTGCGTGACTTGCCGAGTTCTTTCTTGAGCAGCGCGGCTTCCATCGCGTCGAAAGCACCCGCGAAATCCAGGCCGTCGAACTCGCCGGAGTTGATCAGCTGACCGTGCTCGCCGTATGCGTCCTGCCAGGGCGCAGGGGTTTCATCGCCCGCGCTGGTGCGCACAACGGCTTTGATCGGCAGGCTGTACTTGGTCGCGAACTCGAAATCGCGTTCGTCGTGGGCAGGAACGGCCATAACCGCGCCGTCGCCGTAATGCATCAGCACGTAGTTGGCGACCCACACCGGCAGCTTCTCGCCGGTCAGCGGGTGCTCGACGAACAGCGAGGTCGGCAGGCCTTTCTTTTCCTGGGTGGCGACGTCCGCTTCGGCGACGCTGCCGCTCTTGCATTCGTTGATGAACGCTTGCAGCTCGGGATTGTTCTGCGCAGCCAGGGTCGCCAGCGGGTGCTCGGCGGCAACGGCCACATAGGTCGCGCCCATCAGGGTGTCGGGGCGGGTGGTGAAGACTTTCAGGGTGCCGGCTTCGCCGATCGACGCCTGGTCGTATGGGAACTGCACTTCCATGCCACGGGATTTGCCGATCCAGTTGCGCTGCATGGTCTTGACCTGTTCAGGCCAGCCCGGCAACTCGTCGAGGCTCTCCAGCAGCTCATCCGCGTAGGCGGTGATCTTGAAGTAGTACATCGGAATTTCGCGTTTTTCGATCACCGCGCCCGAACGCCAGCCGCGCCCGTCGATGACTTGCTCGTTGGCCAGAACGGTCTGGTCGACCGGGTCCCAGTTCACGGTGCCGTTCTTGCGGTAGATCACGCCTTTTTCGAACAGGCGAGTGAACAGCCATTGTTCCCAGCGGTAGTAATCGGGTTTGCAGGTGGTGATTTCGCGGGACCAGTCGATCGCCAGACCCAGGCTCTTGAGCTGGTTCTTCATGTAGGCGATGTTTTCGTAGGTCCACTTGGCGGGGGCGACGTTGTTCTTCATCGCAGCGTTTTCCGCCGGCATGCCGAACGCGTCCCAGCCCATCGGCTGCAGCACGTTTTTGCCTTGCATGCGCTGGTAGCGGGCGATCACGTCGCCGATGGTGTAATTGCGCACATGACCCATGTGTAGCTTGCCGCTGGGGTAAGGGAACATCGACAGGCAGTAGAAGGTGTCCTTGCCTGGCTGTTCACTGACTTCAAAAGACTTTTGCTCGTCCCAGAAGGTCTGGGCGGCGGCTTCGATTTCGCGGGGCTGGTAGAGTTCGTGCATGGCTACTTTTGGCTGAAATGAGTGACCCTTGACCGCTTCTCGGCGTGACCGGATCAGGAAGCCTTCGCATGCCAGACGAGGCCGTCCGCATTGCGATGCATCCATGCCCGGTTGGGCGGAAGTGGATTTACAGGAAGCGCCGTAGCATACATGAGGCTACCAAGCCGAGGGAAACCCTGATTGCGTGCTCAAGACTCGGCATCTGCGGCATCCGCCGTTGGTCGCGGCACCGCGCCGGTTTTTGCAGTGGCGCTAAGCTCACTGACGGGGGTAAGCGTTTATCTTCAGTGAGGTGAGCGGATGGCAGAGCTGCAGCATGAAGTAGAGCAACCTGATGTGTATGACCGTTTGATCGATCGTCTGGGCCTGGCTCTGGACACAGCAAAAACGGCGGTGCGGCTTCGAAACGAATCCCCCGCCGAGCTTGAGTTGCGTGGATTGAGCCACGCCGAGTTTCAGTTGATCGAGGCTTATCTGGGCAGGACCGAAATCGTTATCAAAGAAGATTCTTCGATCATCACGAGGGGAAGTTCCAGCACCTCACGGGAGCCTTCCGAGTCGATGCGAGCGCCGCATCCTCAAGCCAATGTCATCTGGCTCAAGGAGCAGCGCCGAGCCAAGGTGTCGGCAAAGTTGAGTCGCTACAGTTCCACCAAACATTTCAAGCGTTAACTTCTGCGGGGGCTGACCCCGGCCAATCGAGCATTGCTGCTTAGCGTCATTGCTTCTAGGCTTCGGGCATCTTTGGAGATGCCCGATGCCCGTTCGTTATTTCATCAAAAACCTGCTACTGCCTCCGGGCCTTTTCCTGCTGTTGTTGGCGCTCGCCTGGTGGTTGAAAAATCGCCGGCCGGTGTTGGCGCGGGTGCTGTTTTTCATCGGCGTTGGCGGCATGACCGCAATGAGTCTGCCCATTGTGGTGGAGTGGTCGGCGAAAGGCATCGAGAGCATTCCGCCGCTGCCGCGTAGCGAGTGGGCAACATTGGCCCAGCGCGCCGATGCCATTGTGATTTTGGGGTCAGGCCGCGAACGCAATGACCCGAGCTGGGGCACTGATATCCCAACGGGCGTGGCGCTGGAGCGCATGCGATACGCCGCGCGTCTGTCGAAAGCGTCCGGTTTGCCGATCCTCACCACGGGCGGGCTGCATTACGGCGAGCCACCGAGCGAGGCGGCGATCATGGCTGACTCCCTGCGCGACGACTTCGGCGTGAATGTCCGTTGGCAGGAAGGCGAAAGCCGCACGACATGGGAAAACGCCAACATGACCGCCGCGATCTTGTTGCCCCAGGGCATCAAGCGCGTGGTCGTGGTCACCCAGGCGTGGCACATGCCGCGTTCGGTGTGGAGTTTCGAGAAAGCCGGATTTGACGTGGTTCCGGCGCCGGTCGGATTCCTGAGCGTTGACAACGCCCGCCCCTTCGGCGGCTGGACGCCGGAGGCGAGGGCGGTGTGGCAGAACGGGCAATTGATCAATGAAGCGGCGGGACTGGTGGGCTATCGCTTGTTTTACCGGTGACCTGGGCAGAGCAGGCGTTTGGTCCCGCTGTCACAGTGCGTATCCCCTGACGCCGCGCGTGCTGTTAGTGGGACCGGCTTTAGCCGGGAAGGCGCCGGGTGTCACACTGCAAATCTGATGATGCGCAAACTGGCCTCTTCCCGGCTAAAGCCGGTCCCACTAATAGACCGCATGCATCCAGTCAGGCTGGTGCCCAATTGTAAGATCGTGCGCACTCAGCGGGACTGGCGGTGGCCCAATGGTGGAACCGTACGTGTTCAGCGGGACTGGCTGCGGTTTAATGTGGGACCGGCTTTAGCCGGGAGGCGTCGGGTGATAAACCGCGAAATTGATGGTGTTCATGCGGGCCTCTCCCCGCTGAAGCCGGTCCCATGGGGATGTCATCATCTATCAGAAATCTCTCGATACCCACCCGCTATAGGTAAAGGGGTTCACTGCTTTTACTGTTCGCCTTCACAACGACGGAGAGCGGCAGGATGCATGGAAGCAAACATGAACGGTCTTTGCGTATCGGTCGATATTCCCAACAGGGGAACGTCTATCTCGTAACCTCTGTGGTGAAGGATCGCGCCCCTCTGTTCAGTGATATTCAAATAGGCCGCCTGGCGGTTCAGGAAATGAAACGTTTGCACGACTCAGGCGTTGTGCACTCATTCGCCTGGGTGCTTATGCCTGATCATCTGCATTGGCTGTTTGAACTCAAGTCAGGATCACTGCCTGCGCTCATGCAAGCGCTGAAGGGCAGAACCGCTTTCGCAGTGAACAAGGCACATGGCGCAAAAAAATGACATGGCAGAAGGGTTATCACGATCACGGGGTCAGGGCCGATGAGGACCTCGTTGAAATAGCTCGCTATGTCATTAACAACCCAATCCGGGCAGGGCTGGTAATGCGCCGGGGTGACTATCCCCTGTGGGACTGCGAATGGATGCTTGGGTGGGACTGCCTTTAGCTGTCTTACTGACACACCGCGTGCTCTTAGTGGGACCGGCTTTAGCCGGGAATGCGTCAGGCATCACACCGCGAAAGTGAGGGTGTTCGAACTGGCCTCTTCCCGGCTGAAGCCGGTCCCACTAATGGACCGTAGGCATTCGGTCAGGCCGGTGTTGCTCAATGGTGGGACCTTACTAAGTCATCGGGACCGGCTGCGATTTATTGTGGGACCGGCTTTAGCCGGGAAGGCGTCGGGTGTCACACCGCAAATCTGATGGTGCGCAAACTGGCCTCTTCCCGGCTGAAGCCGGTCCCACTATGGACCGCATGCATTCAGTCAGGCTGGTGGAGGCCAATTGTGGATCGAGCGCAGTCAGCGAAGCTGGCTGCGGTCGAGGGCTCACACCGCCTTTGCCATCCTTCCTGCAAAGAACGCCCAGCCGATCAGCAGCAGCGAAAGCACGATCAGCGGCCATGAGCGCCAGTGCAGGTAGGGCGTGAGGTTCTGCATTGGGGTCACTTCGCCGTACATCACGGCGCGCTCGAACTGCGGCACGGTGGTGGTGATTTCGCCAAACGGGTTGATCAGCGCGCTGACGCCGTTGTTGGTGGCGCGGATCATCCAGCGGCCGGCTTCCAGTGCGCGCATTTGCGCCATTTGCAAATGCTGCAGCGGGCCGATCGAGGTGCCGAACCACGTGTCGTTGCTCACCGTCAGCAGCAGATCGCTTTGCGCCGAGAGCCCGGCGGCGAACTCCGGGTACACCACTTCGTAACAAATGAACGGCGCGATCTCATAACCCTTGGCCTGCAACAGCGACTGCCCGGACGGGCCGCGCGCAAAGTCGGACATCGGCAGGTTGAAGAAGGTAATCAGTCCACGCAGCAGGTCCTGCAACGGCACGTACTCACCAAACGGCACCAGCTTCTGCTTCAGATAAGTGCCGTCGCCTTCGCCGGTTACGGTGATGGCGTTGTAGTAACGGTATTCCCCGTGGGTGCCTTTTTCTCGCAGCGGTACCCCGGTGATCAACGCCGAATCCCGCTCGGCCGCAAACTTGCCCATCACCGACAGATAACCTTCGACCGACTCCTTGAGCACCGGCACGGCGGTTTCCGGCCAGATGATCAGGTCCGCTTTTTTCGAGGTGAAGGTCATGTCCCGGTACAGCGCGAGTTGCGCGTTGAGCGCCGCCGGGTCCCACTTCATGCTCTGCTCGACGTTGCCCTGCATGGCTGCAACGGTCAGCGGCTTGCCCGAAGGCTCGGTCCAGGCGTGATGCTTCAGCGCCAGCCCGGCAACCCACGGCGCCAGCAGCAACACAATGCCAGCCGCCAACTTCGGGGCGCGCGTCCGCAAACGGGGCAGATTGCACAGCAGCGCTGCAGTCAGCGCGAGCACAAAGGAGATCAGCCACATGCCGCCCAATGGCGCGAGCCCTGTGAGCGGGCCGTCGAGTTGGCTGTAGCCGGAATACAGCCAGGGGAAACCGGTGAGGAACCAGCCGCGAAACATTTCCTGGCCGAACCACAAGGCGGCAAAGGCCAGTGAATCCGCCAGCGGGGCTTCGTTACGGCGGATCCAGCGGGCCCAAATCCATGCCGGCAGGGCGAAGAAAAACGCCACCGCCGCGCAAAACAGCACCATCAGGAAGGCCGCCAGCCAGACCGGCGCCTCGCCATAGGTGTGGATGCTGACGTAAATCCAGCTGGTGCCGCCGCCGAACAGGCCAAATCCGTAGGACCAACCGCGCCAGAGGGCCTGACGGGGTGTAAGGTCGCGCAGACCGAGATAGAAAACCACCAGCGCGACAATCGCCAGTGGCCAGATATCGAAGGGTGCCAGGGCCAGGGTAATCAACGCGCCGGCCACCATGGCTAGCAGGTTACCGGGCCAGCCGGGGCGGGTGATCCAGCGCATTTACATTCCTTAAAGCGGGTAGGGCATCACGTGCGGTTGATCGGGCTCAGGCGCAGCAAGTGAATACGACGGCTGTCGGCATTCAGGATGCGGAAACGGTACGCGCCGATTTCGGTGATTTCATTACGCTTGGGCAGGTGCCCGAACGCATTCATCACCAGACCGCCGACGGTGTCGAATTCGTCATCTGAGAACCCGCTGTCGAAGAACTCGTTGAAGCTCTCGATCGGGGTCAGCGCCTTGACCAGGAAGTCGCCACTGGGCAGCGGCTTGATGTAGCTGTCTTCCTCGACGTCATGCTCGTCTTCAATGTCGCCGACGATTTGTTCGAGCACGTCTTCGATGGTCACCAGACCCGCCACGCCGCCGTATTCGTCGATGACGATGGCCATGTGATTGTGGTTGGCGCGGAATTCCCGCAGCAGCACGTTCAGACGCTTGGATTCAGGGACGAAGGTCGCCGGGCGTAGCAGGCTTTTCACGTCGCCGCTGCCACCGTCTTCCTTGAGAATCAGCGGCAGCAGGTCCTTGGCGAGCAAGACGCCCAGCACGTCATCGTGGCTTTCACCGATGACCGGGTAGCGCGAGTGCGCCGAATCGATCACGGCAGGCAGAAACTCGCGTGGGGTCTGGCTGGCCTTGATGCTGATCATCTGCGAACGCGGCACCATGATGTCGCGGACCTGCAGGTCAGCGACCTGAATGGCGCCTTCGACGATGGCCAGCGCTTCACTGTCCAGCAGCTTGTTCTGATGGGCTTCGCGCAGCAGCTCTAGCAGCTCCTGGCGGTTTTTCGGCTCATGGGCAAATGCCTGGGTCAGTTTGCCCAACCATGACTTTTGCCCGTTGCTCGATCGGTCTTCGCTCATAGCCCTTACTCGTGGTCCTTGGCTGATGTTTCTAAATGGGGTGTGTCGGAATTAGTGATGTCGACAGATTCGTCGTCGGCGTAAGGATCCGGATAGCCAAGCTCTGCAAGCAACTCCCGTTCCAGCGCTTCCATCTCTTCGGCTTCGTCGTCATCGATGTGATCGTAGCCCAACAGATGCAGACAGCCATGAATCACCAGATGCGCCCAATGAGCGTCCGATGACTTGCCCTGTTCAGCGGCTTCACGGGTGACGACAGGCACGCAGATGACCAGATCGCCCAGCAGCGGGATGTCCAGCATCTCGTCGGGGACGTCGGCGGGAAATGACAACACGTTGGTGGCGTAATCCTTGTGCCGCCACGTGTTGTTCAGCTCTCGGCCTTCGGCTTCGTCGACGAGGCGAATGGTCAGTTCCGAGTCAGCCGAACGCTGGCGCAGGCCCATTTCACACCAGAGGCGGAACTGGGCTTCGCTCGGGGCGCTGGCCTGACTCGCACGTTGCAGATCCAGCTCAAGCATCGCGGCGGGTGTCCCGTGAACCCTGGGGAGCGACCGGATTGTCGTTGCGTTCCTCGTAGCGCTCGTAGGCTTCGACGATGCGCTGCACCAACGGATGGCGCACGACGTCCTTGGGCTTGAAGTGGGTGAAGCTGATGCCCGGCACGTCCTTGAGCACGTCGATGACGTGGTTCAGACCGGATTTAGTGCCCTTGGGCAAGTCGATCTGGGTGACGTCACCGGTGATCACGGCGGTGGAGCCGAAGCCGATACGGGTCAGGAACATTTTCATCTGCTCGACGGTGGTGTTCTGACTCTCGTCGAGAATGATGAAGCTGTTATTAAGGGTGCGACCGCGCATGTACGCCAGCGGCGCGACTTCGATCACCTGCTTCTCGATCAACTTGGCGACATATTCGAAACCGAGCATTTCGTACAGCGCGTCATACAGCGGGCGCAGGTACGGGTCGATTTTCTGGGACAGGTCGCCGGGCAGGAAGCCGAGCTTTTCGCCCGCTTCCACGGCAGGACGCACCAGCAGGATGCGGCGGATGGTCTCGCGCTCAAGGGCATCAACCGCAGCGGCCACGGCCAGATAAGTCTTGCCGGTACCGGCCGGGCCGATGCCGAAGTTGATGTCGTTGGCGAGGATTTCCTTCACGTACCGCTGCTGATTCAAGCCACGGGGGCGAATCATGCCTTTCTTGGTACGCAGAGCGACGCCGACTTCGGCAGCAGGGTGGTTATCCAGCTCTTCAACGCCGGATTCCTGCAGGAACAGATGAACCATGTCCGGTGACAGTTCGGTCGCTTTCGTTTCCCGATACAGCCGGCGCAACAGGTTCTCTGCCGAGGTGGTTTGTTTGCGCTCGCCGATCATCTCGAACTGGCCTCCGCGATTGCGGATCTCGATGTCCAGGCGCTGTTCGATCAAGCGCAAATGCTCGTCGAATTGCCCGCACAGATTGGCGAAGCGGTGAGCCTCGATAGGTTCGAGGCTGAAGCGATGTGGTTCGATAGGTGCGTTCAAAGTGGTTTTGGGCCGCCCGACGGCAATGTGAAGTGACGTGAAGGATAACCCCTGCAGGCAGTGTCAGGAAGGGTTCACTCACGAATGGATAAATGAGCTGCGCAGACGCCCGGCGGGGCAGCCGATAACAGACAGCCCGCCGGGCCTGCGAGTTGAATCGTGCGCCGGTGAAGCCGACGTATGGCGGCTGTCCGACAGCAGATTCAGCGCGAGGGCCTGCGCATAGACATCATGCGTGGCGATTAGATTGGGGCGCTTTGGCTTATTGCAACAACGACCCGCGCAGCGAGTGGGGTTGGGCGCTGTCGATATAGACATCGGCGAACTGGCCGATCAGCCGGGGGTTGTCGCAGCGGAAATTGACGATCCGGTTGTTTTCGGTACGGCCCTGCAGTTCGCCGGGGTCCTTCTTCGAATAGTCGGTGACCAAAATGCGCTGCACGGTACCGGCCATCTTGCGGCTGATGTCCAGGCCCTGGCGGTTGATCAGGTCCTGCAGCTGCTTGAGGCGCTCCTTCTTCACCTCTTCCGACGTGTCGTCGGGCAAATCGGCCGCGGGTGTGCCGGGACGCGCGCTGTAGACGAAGGAGTAGGAGAAATCCATGCCGACGTCTTCCACCAGCTTCATGGTTTGCAGGTGATCCTTCTCGGTTTCGCCCGGGAAGCCGACGATGAAGTCGGAGCTGATGCAGATGTCCGGTACCGCCGCGCGCAGCTTGCGCAGGCGTGACTTGTATTCGAGCACCGTGTGATTGCGTTTCATGGCCGCGAGAATCCGGTCGGAACCTGATTGCACGGGCAGATGCAGATGCTTCACCAGTTCCGGGACTTCGGCGTGGGCCTGAATCAGGCTGTCGGAGAACTCCAGCGGGTGCGAAGTGGTGTACCGAATGCGGTCGATGCCGTCGATGGCGGCGACCACGCGGATCAGTTCGGCCAGGTCAGCGAGGCGCCCGTCGTGGGTGGTGCCGCGATAACCGTTGACGTTCTGGCCCAGCAGTGTCACTTCGCGCACGCCGTTCTCAGCCAGATGAAGCACCTCGTTGATAACGTCGTCGAACGGCCGGCTGACTTCTTCGCCACGGGTATAAGGCACCACGCAGAACGTGCAGTACTTGCT
Source organism: Pseudomonas sp. HP_12 (assembly GCF_055283955.1). Classification (NCBI taxonomy): domain Bacteria; kingdom Pseudomonadati; phylum Pseudomonadota; class Gammaproteobacteria; order Pseudomonadales; family Pseudomonadaceae; genus Pseudomonas; species Pseudomonas sp. HP_12. Next base: position 212,382 of record NZ_JBTOQG010000056.1, on the reverse strand, counting down.
GCAGCCTTCCATCACCGACACATAAGCGCTCGGGCCATCGACACGGGGCTCGGGCAGGTGATCGAATTTTTCGATTTCGGGGAACGAGACGTCGACCTGGGGCAGGCGGGTGATGCGCGCCGCGTCGATCATTTCCGGCAGACGGTGCAGGGTCTGCGGGCCGAACACCACGTCGACGTACGGCGCACGATCGCGGATGGCCGCGCCTTCCTGACTCGCCACGCAGCCACCGACGGCGATGACCATTTCCGGATTTGCCAGCTTCAATTCGCGCCAGCGGCCAAGCTGGGAGTACACCCGATCCTGCGCCCGCTCGCGAATCGAGCAGGTGTTGAGCAGGATGACGTCAGCGTCTTCCGCCCGTGCGGTGACTTCCAGTGCTTGATGTTCGCCCAGCAGATCGACCATGCGCGAGCTGTCGTACTCGTTCATCTGGCAGCCGTGGGTTTCGATGTAAAGCTTCTTGGCCATGCGGGGGTTCATCAGGTGATTCAAAGAACCGCGCATTATAGGGATGCGAGCCCCGGCTTCCTAGCGTCGTCTAACCAGCGGCATGCTATAGTTCGCGCCCTTTTCAAAACGCTGATCACTGCCTGCCTGTTATGACCAAACGCGAAGCTCCAATCTACAAGGTGATTTTTCTCAACCAGGGACAGGTGTTCGAGATGTACGCCAAACAGATCTATCAGAGTGATCTGTGGGGTTTTCTGGAAGTGGAAGAATTCGTCTTCGGCGAGCGCACCACCGTCGTGGTCGACCCCAGCGAAGAGAAGCTCAAGGCGCAGTTCGATGGCGTAGTGCGCAGCTTCGTGCCGATGCACTCGATCGTGCGGATCGATGAAGTGGAGCGTATGGGCACCGCGAAGATCACCGAGGCGCGTCACACCGGCAACGTCATGCCGTTTCCGATGCCCATGCCGGACAAGTAATTCAGATCAAGGCTTGTCGCTGTCGGCAGGGAAGGGCGCAAACGGCGTGCGTCCTTCAGCGGTCTGCAGCTCCAGCAGGTATTTGCGGAAGATCTGCCCCAGCACTTGGGTGGCCACGTCGAGATCTTCGCGCTTCATTTGCGCGGACACTTCGTCCGCCTGATCCAGCGCATCTTCAGAACCGTTGACCGCCGCCATCTTCAGCACGATATACGCCTGAATGTTGTTGGCCTGCACCCCTTCGCCACGAAAGAACATCAAGCCCAGCTGGTACTGCGCCTGGGCGTGCCCCTGCAACGAAGCTTTTTCGAAGTAATTGAGTGCCTGGGTCAAGTCACGTGGCGCACTTTTGCCCTCGTAGTAGAACTCCCCCAACTCGTATTGCGCCTGCGCATCCCCATCCTGAGCCGCCTGCTGACAAGCGGACAACGCTGCTGGCAGGTTGTCTGGCTGGGTATTGAGGGTGCAACGACCCACCGCCGGGATCAACAACGAGTTGCCACCTGCATTAGCCAGCAGGGGATGAAGAAGCAACAGGCAGCCCAATGCAAGGGTGCGGCCGGTGCGATTCATGGAAGTCGACTTACCTCTGAAAAAGGTGCGGGCATGCCCGTCCAGCGAAACGTGCTGGCTGCGCATTATGAAATAAGCGAGGGCAACCTTACAAAGTCTTTACTGATTTTCTGCTGCGCGGGCTTGATTGGCCTGAATTCAGGGCGGTTGAGTAGCCTGTAGATACGCGGGCGCAATCCGTTGCGCCCTGTCTACCCGTCATTTCAGTTGGGCGAATGCCTTTTCCGCCGCGTCCAGCGTCTGCTGCAACTCTGCGTCGCCGTGGGCGATCGAGGTAAAGCCGGCTTCGAACGCGCTTGGCGCCAGGTACACGCCGCCTTCCAGCATAAGGTGGAAGAACTGTTTGAAGCGATTGGCGTCGCTGGTCATCACGTCCTGGAAGGTGACGATTTCTTTGGCGTCGCTGAAGTACAGGCCGAACATGCCGCCCGCCTGGGTGGTCACGAACGGGATGCCGGCGGCGTCGGCGCGCTGTTGCAGGCCTTCCAGCAGGCGTGTGGTGAACGCAGTCAGTTCGTCGTGAAAACCCGGGCGGCTGATCAGGCGCAGGGTGGTCAGACCCGCCGCCATCGCCAGCGGGTTACCCGACAGCGTGCCGGCCTGATACACCGGGCCCAGCGGCGCGATGTGCGACATGATTTCGCGCTTGCCGCCGAAACAGCCGACCGGCATGCCACCGCCGATGATCTTGCCGAACGTGCTCAGGTCCGGTTTCACGCCGTAATACGCCTGCGCCCCACCGAGGGCGACGCGGAAACCGGTCATCACTTCGTCGAAAATCAGCACCACGCCGTGCTCGTCGCAGGCCTCGCGCAGGCCTTGCAGGAAACCCGGCGCAGGCGGCACGCAATTCATGTTGCCCGCCACCGGCTCGACGATGATGCACGCCACTTCCTGGCCGACGTCAGCGAGCATCGTTCTGACCGCGTCGATGTCGTTGAACGGCAGGGTCAGCGTGTGCTTGGCGAAGGCCGCCGGTACGCCGGGCGAACTCGGCACGCCCAGGGTCAGCGCGCCGGAACCGGCTTTCACCAGCAGGCTGTCGGAGTGGCCGTGGTAGCAGCCTTCGAACTTGATGATGCTGTCCCGGCCGGTGAAACCGCGCGCCAGACGGATCGCGCTCATGGTCGCCTCAGTGCCGGAACTGACCATGCGCACCATTTCCATCGACGGCACAATCGAGCAGACCAGATCGGCCATCTCGGTTTCCATCGCGGTCGGTGCGCCGTACGACAGCCCGTGTTCCAGCTGCTTGCGCACGGCATCCAGCACGTCCGGATGACTGTGGCCCAGAATCATCGGGCCCCACGAGCCTACGTAATCGACGTAACGCTTGTCGTCTTCGTCGGTGACGTAGGCACCGACCGCGTGTTTGAAGAACAGCGGCGTGCCACCCACGCTTTTGAACGCGCGGACCGGTGAATTGACGCCGCCGGGGATGTGTTTCTGGGCGTTGGCGAACAGGGTTTCAGAACGGGACATGATGAGGTCTCTGTTTGAATCGGGAATGAATGAGTGCGTAACCGTCCTGATGCAGAATCAGGCGGGTTTGAACAAATCGTTGAAAGCCCGGGCGCGGCGCGTAACTTCCTGAGTGGTTTCAGCGCCGAACAGCCCGTGCACGACGGCCAGCAGATCGGCGCCGTGGTCCACCAGCGGCGCAGCGTTCTCCAGGGTGATGCCGCCGATCACCGCAATGGGCAGCTTGATGCGTTTGCGTGCCTGGCTGAGCAGGTCGAGGCTGCAGGTCGGCGCGCCGGGTTTGGTCTGGGAATTGAAGAAGCGTCCGAAGGCGACATACGAGGCGCCGTCGGTCTTGGCCTTGTCGGCCAGTTCCAGCTGTGCGTGGCAGGTCGCGCCGACAATGGCTTTGTGACCGAGCAGGGCGCGGGCGTCAGGCAGCGAGCCGTCGGTTTGCCCAAGGTGCACGCCGACGCCCAGGCGCGCGGCCACTTCGGCGTCGTCGTTGATGATCAGACGGGTCTTGTAGCGCTCGCACAGCTTGAGCAGCGCCGAGGCTTCGCGCAGGCGGCGGGTCTCGTCGCCGGATTTGTCGCGGTATTGCAGCAGGGTCACGCCGCCATCGAGGGCGGCTTCGACGTAAGACAGGAATTTACCGGCCAACAGCTGGCTGTCGGTCACGGCATACAAGCCACGTAATCTCATCAGGGTGCCTCTTTTTCGTGGCGTTACGAGCAGAAATCCAGCGGCAGGCGGCGCGGAACGAATTGTCCCCGGCCCAGCTGTTCGGCATCGCGCAGCGTGCGCCAAGTGTAGTCCAGCGCCATTTGCACAGCGCCGATCAGGTCCTGGCCCTGCGCCAGTCTTCCCGCCAGGGCGCTGGCCAGTGTGCAGCCGGAGCCGTGATAGCTGCCCGGCAAACGCTGACAGGTGAAGGTGCGTGACTGACCGCCGCGGATGTACAGACGGTTGTGAACTTCGTGCTCATCGCCATGACCGCCGGTGATCAGCAAGTGCTCGCAGAACGGCAGCAGCTTTTCGGCACATTCATCGGCGGTGCCTTCAGGCAGTTCGGCGAGGATACGGGCTTCCGGCAGGTTTGGCGTGGCGATGGTGGCGAGTGGCAACAGACGCTCGCGCATGGCGTAACCCACTTCGTCCTTGCCCAGCCGACCGCCGCCACCGGCACGCAACACCGGATCGCAGACCATGGGCAGATGCGGATGCGCGGCCAGCAGTTCAACGACGGTGTCGACCATCTCCAGCGAACCCAACATCCCCAGCTTCACTGCCGCGACGGTGGAATCGTTGAGCACGGCATTGGCTTGCGCCAGCACCCACTCGCGGTCCAGCACGCGAAAGTCAGTGACGTTCACGGTGTCCTGAACGGTCAGGGCGGTGACGGCGGGAGCGGCGTGGCAACCCTGAGCAAGCAGGGCTTCGATATCCGCCTGCAAGCCGGCGCCGCCACTGGGGTCGTGACCGGAGAGACAGAGGACAACAGGGCGGGAGCTATAGATATTCATGGTGCGCGAGCTTACCACTAAACTTTTTGCCAGTGGGACCGGCTTCAGCCCGGAAGGGGCCGGTGCAAACACAATCATTTTGCGGCAGGACGCCTGCTGTGAGTAGGACCGGCTTCAGCCGGGAAGGGGGCCGGTGCGTTCACCATTGATTTTGCAGCGAGACGCCTGACGTCTTCCCGGCTAAAGCCGGTCCCACCAGGTGCATTGCGATCAGCCTGTACTGCTTGGCAATCCGGCCAAAGCCAGTCCTGCATGTGAACGAACCGGTCTCACCCGATACACAGATTTAGATGGTGTCATCGAGCTATCAATCGCTATCCTGTGGCGCTTCATCTGTTCCGCCAAAAGAGTAAATGCAAGTGCGTTGCCCGCTGACCCTTTCGACCCATACAGCGGTCGCTCGCAGAATTGCGAAGCCGTCCCACGATTCCACGGCGGCTCGCGCCCGTCATCAGTGCCAAGGCGGTGACCCATGCGCCTGGTGCTGATTGCGCTGTTCTGCCTGTTGCCGATGTTCGCCAGCGCCGTGGACTTCGATGAAAACACCCGCACCCTTGCATTGGGGCGCGACACCCAGGTGTTCGAAGACCCCACCGGCGATGCGACCATCCAGCAAGTCTCATCTCCCGAGGGCGCTGCACGCTTCAAACCGCTTGCCGGTCCGTCGCTCAACGCCGGGTATTCGCGCTCGGCGTTCTGGCTAAAGGTGCGACTGACCTATCGTCCCGCCAACCCGCTGGCGTCCGCCGACTGGTTGCTCGAACTCGCCTACCCGCCGATGGACCACGTCGATCTGTACCTCGGCAACGGCGACGCGCGCCCCAGTCTGGCCTGGCAGACCGGCGACATGCTGCCATTTGCCAGCCGGCAGATTAAGCAGAACAACTACGTATTCGATCTCAACCTGAACGCCCACGAGACCAAAACCGTTTACCTGCGCGTCGCCAGTCACGGCTCGGTGCAGGCGCCGCTCAATCTGTGGGCCAGTCATGCGTATATAGAAGAGCAGCCGTCGCGCCTGTACATCCTCGGCATGATTTACGGCGTGCTGGCGGTGATGCTGGTCTACAACCTGTTCATCTACCTGAGCGTGCGCGACACCGCTTACCTGCATTACATCCTCTACATCACCTTCTTCGGCCTGTATCAGGTGTCGGTCAATGGCGCGGCGATCGAGTATTTCTGGCCCGACAACCCTTGGTGGGCCAATACCTCGACCACTTTCCTGATTGCTGCCGCGATCCTGTTTGCCAGCCAGTTCACCCGTAAATTCCTGCAGACGCCGAGCCTCGGTCGCTGGCTGGATGTGCCGCTTCTGGTGATGATGGTCTGCGCTGCGGTGATCATGGCGCTCGCGTTGAGCATGGATTACGGCGTAGCGCTGCGGCTGGTGACGGGGCTGGTCTTGCTGTTCACGCCGGTGGTGCTGCTGATCGGGCTGGCGGCGTGGTTCAAGGGGCGGCGGGTCGCGCGGTATTTCATTATCGGCTGGTCGGCGTTTCTGATCGGCGGAGTGGTCAACGCGACCATGCTCCTCGGGCATCTGCCCAACAACTTCTGGACCATGTACGCCAGCCAGATCGGCTCGGTGATCGAGGTGGCGTTGCTGTCGCTGGCGCTGGCCGACCGCATCAATGCCATGCGTGAGCGCGAGGCGCAGATCATGGCGGAATCGCAGCAGGGGCTTGAAACCCTCAACCAGCAATTGGCCGTGAGCAACCGGTTGAAGGACGAGTTTCTCGCCACGCTGACCCATGAACTGCGCACGCCCATGAACGGCGTGATCGGTTCGCTGGAGTTGATGCAAATGGACGTGGCCGACAGCGAGATCGAGCTGTATCGCCAGACCGCCGCCGACTCGGCGCAAAACATGATGGGCATCGTTAACGGCATCCTCACGCTGACTGAACTGCAAGCGGGCCGCATCACCGTGCGCAACGAGCCATTCAGCCTGCGTCATGTGCTGTTTCAGCTGCGCAGTGGCTTCGAACCGCTGGCCCGCAGCAAGGCGCTGGCGTTCAGTGTGGAACTGGACGAGACGCTGCCGGACAGCCTGCACGGTGACGGCATCAAGTTGCGCCAGTGCCTGGAGTGCCTGCTGGACAATGCGATCAAGTTCACCAAGACCGGTTCGATCAGAATCCGCGTCAATGGCCAGCGCCCAGACGCCGAGCACGTGCGGCTGGTGATCGACGTCATCGACACCGGCATCGGCTTCAGCCGTCTTGATGAAGAAACGCTGTACGCCAACTTCTTCCAGGTGGATGGCTCGACGACGCGGGAATACGGCGGGCTGGGTATCGGTCTGGCGATTTGCCGACAGTTGATTGAGTTGCAGGGCGGGCGCCTGAGCCATCAATCCGAGCCGGGCAACGGCAGCCAGTTCCGCTTGAGCCTGGATGTGCAGATCGCGACGCAAATGGTGTAGGAGCGCCACCCCGGCCACTCCTACATGGGCCGTGCATCCAGCGGGATGTGCATCAACTCTGATGCCAGCCATCGACAAGGCAAAACCGCCGTGATTTCGTCTTTTATGGCGCTGTCGCCGGTGCGGGGTGCGTGATTCACTAGGTCATCTGCACGACCGCCGCGTGCTGCCCGGACCGGAGTCGCCTCATGGACCAGCGCATCAACCTGCATCAGTTCGCCGAGACCCACGAAGTCACCAATCAGCCGCCTTCTCTGGACGGCACCAACCTGTACCGCATCGACCTGCCGCTGCAAGAGTGGTCGCAGCGCTTCGGCGCGGGTTGGGCACGGGACCGAATCGATGCCTATGGCGCACTGGCTGGTGGCCCGTTGATGGAAGCGGGTTTCCTCGCCAATCAGAACAAACCGGTGTTCGCCAGCCATGATCGCTACGGCCATCGCATCGATCTCGTGGAATTTCATCCGGCGTATCACCAACTGATGCAGACGGCGGTCGAACACGGCATCCCTTCGCTGCCGTGGACCGATCCCCGGGAAGGCGCCCACGTGGCCCGCGCGGCGATGAGCTACTTGCACACCCAGGCCGAGGCAGGCAGCGGGTGTCCGCTGACGATGACCTTCGCCAGCGTGCCGGCGCTGCGTCTTCAACCGGACCTGGCCGAGACTTGGCTGCCGAAGATCCTCGCCACCCACTACGACCCGCGCAACGTCGGCATCGCGCATAAGGCTGGTGCGACCATCGGCATGGCGATGACCGAGAAGCAGGGCGGCACCGACGTGCGCGCCAACACCACCCGGGCCTATCCGGTCGGCCAGCCTGGACCGGGTCACGCCTACGAACTGGTCGGGCACAAATGGTTTTGTTCGGCGCCCATGTGCGACGCCTTTCTCACTTTGGCGCAGACCGACAAGGGCCTGACCTGTTTCCTGCTGCCACGCCATCGCCCGGACGACACCCGCAACGCGTTCTACATACAGCGGCTGAAGAACAAACTGGGCAACTGGTCCAACGCCTCCAGCGAAGTGGAATTCCGCGGCGCTCTGGCCTGGATGGTGGGCGAGGAAGGGCGCGGCGTGCCGACCATCATCGAAATGGTGGCGATGACCCGATTCGACTGCATGACCGGTTCCAGCGCGCTGATGCGTCAGGCGCTGACCCAGGCCGCGCACCATTGCGCCCACCGCAGCGTCAGCGGTCGTGTGCTGAGCGAGCAGCCGCTCATGCAAAACGTGCTCGCCGATCTGGCGCTGGAAAGCGAAGCGGCCCTCGCACTGACCTTGCGCATGGGACGCTCGCTGGAGCGTCTGGATGACGGCCACGAAGCCCGTTTCGCACGACTCGTAACGGCGGTGGGCAAGTACTGGATCTGCAAGCGCGCGCCGGCAATGATCAACGAAGCGGCGGAATGCATGGGCGGTGCAGGCTATGTCGAGGACAGCATCCTGCCGCGCCTTTACCGTGAGGCGCCGGTCAATTCGACGTGGGAAGGTTCCGGCAACGTGCAGTGCCTGGACGTCCTGCGCGCGCTGTCCAAAGAGCCCGGCGTGCTGGATGCTTTGTTCGATGAGCTGGGCGACGGTCATGGCGACAAGCGACTGGCCGCGCATATTCATGGTTTGAAAGAGGCATTTCAGGACACCAGCGACATCCAGTACCGCGCCCGTCAACTGACCGAAGACATCGCCGTCGCGCTGCAGGCAAAACTGCTGCTGGAAGCGGGCAATGCAGTGGTCAGCGACGGGTTTATTGCCGGACGCCTGGAACGGCCGGGGCGCGTCTACGGCGCCTTGCCGCGCGGGGTGGATGTCCAGGCGCTGGTCGCGCGGTCATCGCCGCAGGTATAACGCGTCCATTGCCGCGTCGGCTGCAGGCAAATCGTGCCTTCGTCATCTGTTGCAGGCAAGATATGCGCTTGCAAGATAAGAAGGATATGCATCGTGACCGAAGCTTTCATTGTCGTAGAAACTGCCGAACACGCCGTTGACCGGCTCGCTGAGCTGCACGCACGGGCAACCACCGCCTTGAGCCAGGCGCTCAAGCGCTACCTGAAAGACCGCGTCGAACCTACTGCCGCCGAGCGTCTGACATTCCGCTACCCCGAGCTGCGTCTGACCTACCACTGCCAGGGTGAAGTGCCGCTGACCACCCGCGCCTACGCCAAGGTTCAGTTGCCGGGCACTTACAGTGTCACCGTCACCCACCCGGCGGCGTTCCGCAAATACCTGCTCGAACAACTTGTGCCGTTGATGAACGACTTCACCGTGACGGTGGAAGTGGGCGTCAGCGAGCAGAACATCCCCTACCCCTACGTGGTTGAGCAGGGCGATGAGCTGGCCGGGACCGGCGTCACCGCTGCGACACTGGCCCGCGTTTTCCCGAGCACCGATTTGTCGGCCGCCACCGATGGCATCGCCGACGGTCTGTACGACTGGGCCAACACCGATCCGCTGCCGCTCGCGTTGTTCGACGCCGCCCGTGTGGATTTCTCGCTGCGCCGTCTGGTGCATTACACCGGCAGCGACTGGCGCCATGTTCAGCCGTGGATCCTGCTGACCAACTACCACCGCTACGTCGACCAGTTCATCGTGCATGGCCTGGAAAAACTGCGCGATGACCCGCGCTTCGTGAAGATGGTCCTGCCGGGCAACGTCGTCGTCGACAAGAGCATGGATTACGGCGAAGCCCAGGCCATCGTCTCCGGTGTGGTCTGGCACCGCTACCAGATGCCGGCGTATCACCTGATCGCCGAAGACGGCCATGGCGTGACATTGGTCAACATTGGCGTCGGCCCGTCCAACGCCAAGAACATCACCGACCACCTCGCGGTATTGCGTCCCCATTGCTGGCTGATGATCGGGCACTGCGGCGGCCTGCGTCAGTCGCAGACCATCGGCGACTACGTGCTCGCCCACGCCTACATGCGTCGAGACGGTATTCTTGATCGCGTGCTGCCGCCGAACATTCCGATCCCGGCGCTGGCCGAAGTGCAACTGGCGTTGCAGGAATCAGCCGCCCAAGTCACCGGCGAACGCGGCGACGATCTGAAGAAGCGTCTGCGCACCGGCACGGTCCTGACCTACGACGATCGCAACTGGGAACTGCGCTGGGCCCAGGAACGGCCGCTGATCAACCTGTCCCGAGCCGTGGCGGTGGACATGGAAAGCGGCACCATCGCCGCTCAGGGTTATCGCCTTCGGGTGCCTTACGGGACCTTGCTCTGCGTCTCGGACAAACCGCTGCACAGCGAGATCAAGCTGCCGGGTTCGGCCAACGCGTTTTATGAGCGTGCGGTCACCCAGCATTTGAAGATCGGCATCGCCGCGCTGGACCTGATGCGCACGCAGCTCAACTCGCTGCACTCGCGCAAGCTGCGCAGCTTCGACGAACCGCCGTTCCGATAAGGCTCCGTTAAGGCGCTAGGCGTTCAACGAAAGGGCCACTAAAGTGGCTCTTTCTGTTTCTGTCATTTTTTTACCGGTTTCCCATGCCCCGCCACCAACGTCCCGATTCCCGCCGTCCTTCGCCTGATCGCACGGGCGCGCCCCGGCGTGTCGCCAAAGCACCGCCCGCCGAACCGCGGTTGATTCTGTTCAACAAACCCTTCGACGTGCTGACCCAGTTCAGTGATGGCGAAGGCCGGGCGACGCTCAAGGATTTCATCGACATCCCCGGCATCTACCCGGCCGGGCGCCTGGACCGCGACAGCGAGGGCTTGCTGCTGCTGACCAACGACGGCCAATTGCAGGCGCGCATCGCCGACCCCAAGCACAAGCTGGCGAAAACCTACTGGGTGCAGGTAGAGGGTGAGCCGACGGAAGAGCAACTGCAGAAGCTGCGCAACGGCGTCGAATTGAACGACGGCCCGACGCTGCCCGCACAGGCCCGACAACTGGACGAACCGGAGCTTTGGCCGCGCAACCCGCCGGTGCGGTTTCGCAAAAGCGTGCCGACGAGCTGGCTGGAGCTGGTGATCAAGGAAGGCCGAAACCGCCAGGTGCGCAGGATGACCGCGGCAGTCGGCCTGCCGACGTTGCGACTGGTCCGCGTGCGGATCGGCGACTGGAGCCTTGATGGGCTGGATCAGGGGCAGTGGCGGGAAGTGCCAGCGAAGCTTTGATTGAAGAACTGCAGCAAGACCCGAATTCGAATGCTGCTGAGTTCCATTGTGGGAGTGAGCTTGCTCGCGAAGGCGTCATCTCTACCGGCGGTTATTCAGCGTCTTAACGGGCCTCTTCGCGAGCAGGGTAGATCGGCACCCCGGTCGCTCTCACAAAAACCTGTACCTGCGCGGACGCGCTTCAGCCGCGCAAATGCACCAGCGGCAGTTCGGTGCTCGCCAGTACCTGATTGAGCACGAAGCTGGAGCGCACGCTGGTCACGCCGTCGATGCGGGTCAGATGGCCGAGCAGAAATTTCTGATAGTGATCCATGTCCGGGACGACGACCTTCAGTTGGTAATCGGCGTCGATGCCGGTCACCAGGCTGCATTCCAGCACCTGCGGCAGGTTGCGGATGTGCTGCTCGAAATTCTCGAAGCGGTCGGGCGTGTGGCGATCCATGCCGATCAGCACGTAAGCCGTCAGGCTAAGGCCCAGCTTCTTGCGGTCCAGCAGCGCGACCTGACCCACGATATAACCGTCGTCTTCCAGCTGTTTGACGCGGCGCGAGCAGGGTGAGGGCGACAGGCCAATCCGCTCGGCCAGTTCCTGATTAGAGATGCGCGCGTCCTTTTGCAGCTCGGCCAAAATACTCAAGTCATATCTGTCGAGCTTGCTCACGATAAGCGCCTTTATTGAATGGATTGCGCAGGATTATTCATCTGAAGTGAATTATTGCGCAAGTGGTGTTTTCGTCAGCAATATTCGCAATCCTGTGTCGTCCGCCAAAGCCTATTCTTTTAACCAGAATCACTGCCCGGACACAGCGTCCAGCGCGGCCCGCCGAATCAGGCCAGCCGCGGCCTCCAGCCCGACAGGGTTGATCAGGCCACCGGGCTACGCACTGTCCAGAAGACGATGCGAGGTGAGCCGATGCCACAAGTGTCGAGCCAGGACGAAGTATTCCAGAGAGGGCCATCGAGCCCTCTTTTTTTGTGCCCGGCTTTTGTCCAGCAGCGCAGCGAGCGCTTCTATAGTTTCACCCGCCACGCTGATAGAGTGCGGCGAACGGCGCACCCGACTCGCAGTCCTATCCCATAGGTATCCGCGCCGTAGTGAGGAAAGCATGAACACGCGCATCTGGCGTTTGGCAGGTGTCAGTCTCTTGGCCTTGAGCATCAGTGCTCAGGTGTTGGCCGACGACAACAATCAACAGCAGCAACAGCAGCAGCGTAACGAGCAGCAGCAGCGCCAACAGCAGCAACGTGGGTTCGAGATGCAGCGCCAGCAGCAGGAGAACCAGCGCGGCTTCAACGACAACCAGCAGCGTGAACAGCAGCAACAACGCCAGCAACAGCAGAATCAGCAACAACAGCAGCGCCAGCAGGAACAGGTGCAGCAACAGCGCCAGATCCAGCAGAACCAGCAGGAGCGCGCCAATCAGCAGCGCCAGCAGCAGGATCGCGAGCGCAATCAGCAGCGTGACGATCAGCGCCAACAGCAGCAACGCCAGCAACAGCAGGATCAGCAACGACGCCAGCAAGAGCAGCAGCAACAACAGCGTCAATTGCAGGACCGCCAAGGCGGTCTGCCGATTCAGGGACGGCCGGACACGGTGGTTCAGACCCAGGAGCCGCGTCAGGGCTTCTACCGCGACCAGCCCCGAGACAACCGCTGGCGCGACGGCGACCGTCGTCCCGATAACGGCAACTGGCAGGCCGGCCGCCCCGGTGGTCATGGCGACGGCTGGGGATCGGGTCCGCGCTATCGGCCGGGTTACGAGATTGATCGCATGCCGGGTGGTTACTCGCGGGTGCCTTATCGCGGAGGGGATTACTTCTACTCAGGCGGTTACTGGTATCGCCCACAGGGCCCGCGTTATGTAGTTGTCCAGCCTCCACGGGGCGTTCGCGTCCGTTACCTGCCCGACTACGCGCAACAGGTCTGGCTCGGCAGCGCCTTGTTCTTCGTCGCGGCCGGGACCTACTACACCTACGAGCAGAACACCCAGGAATACGTGGTCGCCGAGCCTCCGCAGAATGTCGAGCCGGTGTATTCACCTCAGCAGCCGCAGCCCGTTCAGCAGGCAGCGAATCCCTACGATGTTGTCGCCTACCCGCCTGAAGGCAAGCCGCAACAGGAAATCGAACAGGACCGCTACGACTGCTACCGCTACGCCGTGCAGCAAAGCAATTTCGACCCGGCAGGCGCAGCGTATCAGCCGGCACCGGAAGTGCTCGGTGTGTACCGTCAAGCGATGGCCAGTTGTTATGCAGGGCGGGGGTATAGCATTCAGCAGTAGAGGCGCGGGCACGCAGGCCGGAATTCGGAATGCCCTAATGGGACCGGCTTCAGCAGGGAAGAGGCCGGTTTGAGCGACATGAGATTTGCGGTGTGACAACCGACGCCTTCCCGGCTAAAGCCGGTCCCACTAAGTGCGCGCGGTGTGTCAGTGGGACCGGCTTCAGCCGGGAAGAGGCCGGTTTGGGCGACATCAGATTTGCGGTGTGACAACCGACACCCTCAATTTAAAACCGGTCCATCCCCACGGCCCACCACTTCCTGCGGGTCCGCGTGCACCAGCACTTCGGCCTTGGGGAATTCGTCTTGAATTGCCGCTTCAACCCGCTCGCACAAATCGTGGGCCACCGACAGCGTCAGCGTACCCGGCAGCTCCAAGTGCAGCTGTACGAACCAGTGATTGCCCGAAATCCGCGTGCGCAGGTCATGGGCGCCCAGTACGCCTGGCACGCCTTCTGCCAGTTCGAGCATTTTGGCGCTGACATCCACAGGCAGTTCAGCGTCCATCAGCACCGACACCGTTTCCCGTGCAATGGAAATCGCGCTCCACAAAATGTAGAACGCGATCGCCAGACCAAAATAAGCGTCCAGTTGGGAATAGCCGAAATAAGCCAGACCCAGCGCCAGCATGATGCTGAAGTTAAGCAGCAGGTCAGAGCGGTAATGCAGGGAATCCGCACGAATTGCCGCCGAACCCGTGGCCTTCACCACACGGTGCTGCAACATCAGCAACGCGATCGTCAGGCCGATCGACAACACCATCACCAGCAAACCTAACCCGGGGGCGCCGAGGGGTTGCGGGTGTTGGATGCGATCGACCGCCTGAAAACCAATCAGAAAAGCACTCACCGCGATAAAAAGCGCCTGGGCCATGCCCGACAGCGCTTCTGCCTTGCCGTGGCCATAGCGATGATCGTCATCGGCCGGGCGCAGCGCGTAATGCACGGCCAGAAGATTAAGGAACGACGCGGCGCCATCGAGCAACGAGTCAGTAAGCCCGGCCAACAGACTCACCGAGCCGCTTAGCCACCACGCGATGGCTTTGGCAACAATCAGAATGCTCGCCACGGCAAGCGATGCACGGGTTGCCAGACGCAATAAGCGGGCGTGTTCGGGGCTGGTGCTCATGGCGCTTCCTTTAAATCATGAATCTCAAGCGGACGGGACAAGGCCCAGAGCAGCGAGCTGCTGCACGCTGCCTTTGTGCTGGATCAGGCGAGGATCATCCAGCGGCAATGTGCGGCCGAGCTCGGTTTGAATGATGGCTTGCAGCTTGAGGTTGTCGACCGTGCCGTCAGCGCGCACCGCCGGTTCAAGTTTCTGCGGATCGATCTGCGCCTGATTGCCGCTTGGCAGGTAAATCGCGCCCGTGGCGAAGTCCACGCCGAACGCGATCACGCCGGGGATGATGTAGAACAACAGGCCGATGGCGTCGAGTATCACGATGGCGGGGTCCATTCGACCGCTGCCCTGAATCTGGCCACGACGATCCGGGTAGAAAATACTGCCGCACGCGGTCAGTTGCGTCAGCAGCGTGGCAACCAGAACACCGCCAATCAAACGGGATGGAATGCGCATGGGGATCTCCTCATAAGAAGTCGCAACTATACAAGGCAAATGCCTAATCAATAAGAGTATCCGTAGGGGAAGACAGTTCGTAGGCAGGGTGAACAAAGCCGCAGCGGCTCGCCGTATAATCGTCGCCCTGTTTCTGGAACTCTCATGAATTCGCTGCCCATCGACGCCGTTCTCCCCGCCTTGCGCCAGGCCCTTGCCGATCGGGACGAGGCTGTGCTCGAAGCGCCGCCGGGCGCGGGCAAGACCACCCGTGTGCCGCTGGCGCTTTTGCACGAGTCGTGGCTTGCAGGGCAGACGATCCTGATGCTTGAGCCCCGGCGTCTGGCGGCTCGTGCTGCTGCCGAACGATTGGCGAGCGAAATGGGGGAAAGCGTCGGCGAGACGGTGGGTTATCGGATTCGTCTGGACAGCAAGGTCGGCCCCAACACCCGCATTGAAGTGGTCACCGAGGGCATCCTCACCCGGCGCTTGCAGGAAGACCCTTCGCTGGAAGGCGTCGGGCTGCTAATCCTCGACGAATTTCATGTTTTCCCACAATCCCTGAAATACCCCTCTATCTTGTCAAACTCTGTATCGGTAGTCGCCGCCCCTGCTCTTGATCCAAAGCCTGGAAGGCTTTGTTGCTCCTGCATTGGTTTGGAAAAGCTTCAGCCGGGTAGGTGATTAGCTGATATGGATTCATCTTACGAGTGGACAATATGCAAGAAAAGCCTGGATGCGCGCGTTCAGTACGCCAACTGTTCCTCGTTGGGACGCCCTCATGCGCTTGACGGCTATCGACGCCAACGACAGAATTCAGATTGTGAGCAGAGGCATTCGCTTCCAGGCGCTAAGGATGAAGTGAATTGAAACGGAAAACCAAAGTAGCTGCGCCAGCTGAAATGTTGAAAAAACAGAAAAGATTCAGTCGAGTGACTGCTTTCGTTGTTGCTGTAGAAAACTATCGCAAAAACTCTCTTCCAATAGTTGACTATGCGCATGCCGACGCGCAGGCGTTCGCCGATTGGGTAAGTGCAGTCTATACAGACCTTTCTGATGAAACTCCATCTGTAACTCTGCTTCAAGATTCAGACGCTAGTCTAGCTGCCCTACAAAACGATCTTGGCTATGCTATTAGGAATCTTGAGGCGGAAGAACTGTTTATTTTTTACTACGCCGGTCATGGGTTTCACGGGGCTGGCGGAAATCGGCTCAGCGCCTACGATACAAACCGGGTGAACATTGCAGCTACTTCACTGATGATGCGAGACGACCTTCTCGAACCATTGCTAGTCAGCCAATGTCAGCAAGCCCTGATATTTGTGGATGCATGTGCTGAAAGTTTCAGAGGCGTGGTCAGCTCGCGTGATGTAATCTCTAATCTCGAAACAGATGAAATAGATGAGTTTTTAAATGAGAGCTGGTATCTAGGTGTTTTCCTGTCTTGCTCTCCTGGTGAAAAGTCATTTCCTTCTGCGGATTTAAAACATGGCATATGGACTCATTTCCTGCTTGAGGCGCTGAATGGCCGAGCTCCCAGCGCTTTGACTCGTGACCGGTGGCTTACTGACATAGGGCTGCGAGATTATCTTCAAACGGAGGTGCGTCGTTACATCAAGCATGAGACGACCCTAAACGCTTCCCAGACACCTCAGGCAATATTGAACGCAAGTGGCTCATTTAAGATTCATCATGTAGTTGAGGAATCCAATGCACCCTTGGATGCTTCGTTTTCAAGTATCAAGCTACGCAACACTAGCGTCTACCTTGAGGGAGTCAAAAGCGGAGCGATTAGATCACTTCCCGGCTTCAGTCCCGCCAAAAAACACCGAGTACCCACCAGTCACAGTGATTCAGCTGCATCATGGTGCCGTCGTCTGTTGGATCAGCAGGTCGCAGAACATCTGCAGCACGTTTACGATGTATCGAAAAACACTCTTAAGGAGGGGCGTCGGAGAGTTACTAAGGACTCTGATCCTGGTATGGGAGACGTCCATTCGGATGTCTTTCGATACTCAATCGTTGCAGGGCAGAATCCTGATGATCCATCTGAATTTGAGATTCGTCAAACGCTAGAACTTAGGGATGACTGGGAGGCGGAGCGTGAAGCCATTGAAGCGATTCTGGATCGTGACCTTGATAGCCTAGTTATAATTTTCTCTAAGCTAGATTATGGCTTTGAAGAACTTGTGAGTCGGATCGAGAATATTCGGGATGCCAGCGGTGGAGATGTCGATGATGACAGTCGTACAAAATGCGTTTCCTATAAAAATGATGGCACGACGTTCAGATTCGATCTCAAGCAGAAGAAACTTGAGATCCGGATTAGTGGAATGAGGGATCTCGATTTGCTTGATCAGATTCTACAAATTCAGTTGGGCATTTCCACTGAAAGCCCAATGCTTGCTCTACCTTTAGAACTATAGAAGGTTAGTCATTGGTTTTCATAGGCGGCTGATGATGGGGGCATCTCCGCAGTTCAACCGGCGTAACTTATTGTTTTTGCGGGAATAACCGAGCTGTCGGGTGTGATAGCGCTATTCATTAGTCTATAGCTGAAGCTGTTAGTGGTCAGTCGTAGCGAGAATGAGGGGGCGCAGCAACCCCTCGATCTCGCTAGGCCACTCGCTCCTCCCCCTTCTGTAGAGCTAACCCACAGGGTTTAACTGTAGTGGTCAATTTTTTCCGAACACCTAAACCGGTGATCGTCAGGCCGCTTGCCAATCATATTGATTAGGCCGCAAGTAGCCCATTGTCGAGTGCAATCGTCCCTCGGCATAGAACCGCACTATGTAATCTGTGATGTCCTTTATTGCTTCGCCATGGTTGGCTGCTTTGCTCGTTATTCAGGTTTCATGTGAATCATAACGTTCGGGGTGCGGTCACCAATCCAGGGAGGCCGCTTGACGGGTGGCGAATTACCGATGCCGCTGATAAGCGCTAACGTGAGGGCTCACGATCCTTACCAACCCTCGCGCCCCATCCGCGCGCCTGGATAAGTGACGAGTACATGGTAGTAATGGTTCGATACCTACGTATGACGCCCCCTCCGCAGCGACTTACCCGCTGCATACGATGTCCATATCACACCCTATCGTCTCCTTGAGGTACGCCACCGCAGCGGCTAGGACGAGGTTTTGGTTAGCAGTACGATTAGTCACAGACAGGCCCGGTTGAACGATGAGAATTTCGGCCTCAACAGGTTTGAAACGCGCTTTCTTGATCAAATCATTGAGTGCCAGTCCATTTCCAGCAAGGTAGCGAGTTGAGCGTTGCAGAGAACGCAGTCGTTCCTCACGGCCTTGCATGTGCTTGCCGAGCTCAGAGAAGCGCCATTTCCATTTAGCCGACCTGACCGCCTGTGAACAGACTTCCACGACATCCTTAACTCGCTCGCCGGGAGTGTCTCCCCCGGAATATTTGCAGTGGATCAGCGCAAGTCGGATACGATCATCTTCCTCCTTGAGGCAGACAAGATCCGCTGCCTCACCGGCGCCGTCGTCGTCGAAGACGATATCAAAATCGCCCTGGATGAAGTGTTGGGCGGCCTTCCACTGAATAGCGTCGGCGCGTGCAATGCCGTCTTTCCAGTACGATTCTTTTGTTATGTCGACCCCTGACCAATCCCACGTCTCGAATCGCTCTTCTCCGATTTCTAAATGTCTGGGGTCTTTTGGCTCGATAAGCATGTTGCCGTCCAGTTCGCTCAGGTCGACGAACCGAACCAGCGGTGGATATGAACTCAGATATTGGCTGAGTGCTCCTGACTTTCTCCCCACGGTGAGTTCGACTGCCTCACCGCCTGTTTGCGCAACTACGAAACCAGCCTCGCCACCTACCGTTAAGGTGAACTCGGCAAACTGGCCGTGCTCGTCACAGCTCAGGGCGAACCTCATACAATCACCTTGAACATCAATGTATTTTAGATCGATAAACGTGATTGGAAGGCCGTTTGGAAACGTTGGCGCGGTGAGTACGACCCTATCTTCTGCAATGCCGATAATCTCAGACGGCCATTCGACCGCAAGCACATTTCTGTCCCTTGGAAACCCCGGTATATCCTTGGGAATGAGGACGTTTGCAATGATGTCATCGACAACGATGCTGTCATCGAGAAGTTTGGCGCCAGCCGTCGCACACCAGCGAACGAACTCGGGTATGGAACCTTGCTCTCTCGACCAGACCCTCCCTTTGTATGAGCAGCCAACAGAAACGCGCTCACCATTCTCCCAACCAGTGCCACTGACATTGTTCTTAACGGAGCCGCTGCGCTCGGCTACACCGAGTGCTACCGCAACGTCGGCGCCTGTGTACATGGCGTAACTGAGATTGCGTCGCCCGTGTTTCTTGACCCCCATGTTTTGAAATACCAGGCGGTTTATATGGCCGAGTATCCGGAACATCTGTTCGCCATGGATCAGGTCGGCTTGTCCTGTGACTTGTTCCGCCAGATCCGGGAAAAGCGAGCTGTGATCGGTCGAGGATAGGAATAGCAGTCCAAGTTCCGGATTGTGGTGCAGGACGAAGAGTGTCCACTCACGGTCGAGAACGCCTTTGATGTTCGTCCAGCGAACCCTGCCTTCAGCGCGGGTGACGAAGTAAAGCGTGCGCATTTCCCGGTTGAGCCAGACCCCTTCTATGTGAAGTTGTTGGGAAAGCCCGTGGTGAAAGCGCTCAGGGAAAAACTGTTGGGCCCTGTAAGTGGCTGTGCTGAAAACTGGGCGGAGCAACTGAGGCGACAGAGAAATTTTGGAGTCGCCTTCCTCATCCAGACGTTCGGATGCTTGCAGGAACTCAATCAACTCGCGGTGCTCCCGGACTGCGTTGGAGCTAAGCTCGCTCAGTACCTGATTCCAGTCGGCGTCTTCGCTATATAGGCGTTCCAGTGAGTGGGCGACATCTTGGTCGCCAATGTTGGCCACCACCGTCGCCTCGCCGATGTCCCTTTCTGCCACGCGGGTGAACCGTCCGATAAACTGGAGCATGATGGCCAAACTCCGATGACTGTCATGGAGCGCAGCCACTTTGAGCTCGGGCAAATCAAACCCTTCGCCCAGCATGTCGACGCAGATGACCACCCTGGAAACCCCTGACCGAAGATCGGCCAGCCTAGCTTCAGTGTCGCTGATCTTTGAATGAACCAGGATTGGCTGCAACTCAGGCGCAAGGTGTCGGTAAAGACGTTCTACTAGGGTTGCACGGGCAATACTGCTGCATCGAGCCAGAAGTAGGTGATTAAACCCTGCATCCAAGTCACGTCGTAGCCTAGCTAAGGCTGCCACAGCGATAGCTTGGTCTGCTTGGGTACCACCGCTCGGCTGGTGCACTGGCTCGAAATGTATTGGCTTGAAATAACCGTCGCGCTGTGCAGCGGCAAGTGAGTAGTTGAAAATCACTTTTCCGTCGACTAGTTCGCCATCCCTACGAAAAGGCGTCGCGGTAAACTGCAAGATGGGCAGAGAGTGAAACGCTGATCTTAGCCCGCTCCATGTTTTGGCGGGGACATGGTGGGCTTCATCTAATATCAGTGATTTGCACCGTTGAGCGATCTCAGCAGCGAGCGGGCTACCAGCTTCGAATGCCAGTGAACTTATTGTGGAAACCACCACGTTGCATTGGGTGAATATGTCCAAATCCGTCAGCGTCTTGGGCTTGGATGTGATCAGTCCGACTATTGGATTTGTCACTTCGTTTGGTAGCACCCCCAGAGAGCGCAGCAGCCCCAAGCTCTGAAACTTATTTGCAGTTTGCTGCCGCAGAAGATCCCAAGGAACGACCACAAGCGTGGTCGATTTACCGTACGCTGTCAGAGTAGCCAGCATCGTCTCAGTCTTGCCCGTGCCGGTGGGCATCACAATCGTTGCGGGCTGTGTATCGAGGCTCCAGTGGGCCCCGATGGCGAAGAGAGCGCCTAACTGAGGCGGTCGCAAACCTTCCTGTCCCATTGGGACTTGCCCATTTGCGCCGCGTTGTTCCGCTCTGTATGAAAGTTGATTCTGCCAGCTCTGCGCCGCGTCGTCGGCTACAACGGCCCACCCAGATTCGAGGACTTTGGCTTTGAGATCGATAAGGAGGCGATGAGTCCTCCAGACGACTTTGTCTTCCCGCAGTTGAATGATTCCATCCACTCCGTCGGGCAAAGTGACATTGGGTCGGTCGGTGAGCAGGACGCGTCTACCACATTCGAGCAGCCACAAGCGTTCTTTGATACGGGGCGACACGTTCACCAAGGTCTCATTGACGACGCGCGTAGTGACGGCTGGCTGTAGCTGATGCCGGATCTTTCCTATAGAACAGCGTTGCTCATAGACCACGGGTGGGAGCACAACCATCAGAATCCTCCTTGAATTACTTACAGTTGGGTGCTGCATAGGGCAGGCATTATATGACGAATGGCTTAATGATGGCGCAGTGGCGCGCACCGAAAGGCCCAGAGCGGGCTTCGCCTCAGTCTTAGTCTTCCCTTCTGCTTCAGCACCGTAGCTAGGTTCTCACGGTTCTCGCCCTTCGGGTGGCCGGGCTTCGAGTCCTTTCAGTAAAGGGTTCGACTCCTGCTCGCGGCCAAGCCACCCCTCGGATGCCAATAATCGCGCTCTTAGCTGTACGGCGTCTTATCACCCCGACCATACATGGCATCACGCTCTTGATCCCGTTGCTTGCGCAGGGGCGGATGATAAACATCGGATCGAGGGTAGGGTTTCAGAATCGTGTTGATCAGCAGCATGATGGCAGTGGGGGCAAGGCAAAGATAGAACGGCACCTCATGGCCATCGGCTAGCCATACGAGCAGCGTCTGAGTGCCGGAGGCGTAGCCTGCCCAGGCATCTGCGATCAGTAACAACGCCAGACCGCACATCAAGGTAGCTGCTTGCTGGTGGTTGCTAAACTTGCGAACAAAGGATGGATTTTTCTCCCGATAGATGGCCATCAGGAACTCATCCCGCGTTCGTAACGCTTCAGTGTGCAAGTAATGAAGGGACACCTCGTGGGGACGCGCAGAATGCTCGCTGAACGCGTTGATGAGCCAGTTGGGAGCATATTCGATCACTATCGCTCTCAGTAATCCAGAGAACAACGGGATGACCAGGGACACGGTGAGGCAAAATCCTGCGGCGGCGATGAGCAGGGCGCCCACCGACCCCCAGATCTGTGCACTGTCAGCGGTGACCGATAACAAGTTTCTGTGAAGGAACCAAGCCAGCACCGCATCGGCGTACAGCGCTATGTAGACGAGCTGGACTCCCCACTTGAACTCCCACGCTTTTTCGATGAACGAGATTGAGATAGCGTCAGCGGCATTCACCTTGCTCTTGCTTTGAGTCTCGTCTGTCATGCAAATCCTTTTTCTTTCTTGAAATGAGAGGATGTATGGATACCTAACACCTACCGAAGCTGACCAGCAGGTGTAGCAACGCAGTTATGGATCGAAATCCTGATGCTGCCATGTGGCTGGACGCCCTCGCCAGCAATGTCCACTTACCTCAAAGGCCTTGGCAAAATTCGTGATGATGCCTGGCTCCTTCTCAGTCGCTATATGGAGCTTCGGCTAAGTTCGATGCAGATGCCTTGGGTACCAGCCGCCTGAAGAAATTCTGCGCCGTCGTAAACCATGCTCCATACCAGCCCTCGTATTTTTCGGCGATCGGATAGCTGTAATCGTAGTCAAATATGTCGTCGAACCAGTGGGCACCAGCTGAGTTGGTTTTGTTCAGAAACTGCGCAGGATGGGTGTTACCAGACAGGATGTCGGCATGCTGCCTAGCGCCAACCACCCTGCCAAAGATCCGCCCTTGGTAATCGTCCGACAGCTGTTTAAGCATGTCATATACTTCCGGGATTCGGTGGTGGTCTCCGCACCAGGCGGCAAAGTTGATGTCGAACCCGATGTTGTAGATTTTCCAGTTTTTGGAATGTAAATGAGCGAGCACTACCAGCTGCTGGGTTGTTTCGTTGATCAGCACGTGCACGGACGTTGGGCAAGCATCCCTTAACCACTTCAGGTGTTCCCAATGGTAGGTAGAGATGGTCTCTATGCAGAACATATCCTTCTCACCGTGGGCCAGCCATTCAGCGCAGACTCCGGTAGCGTGGCAAACGCCTGCAATCTCGACTTGGCTCATTTCGATTGTCTCGGACTCCAAGTAGCCCAATCGCTGCTCGCTGTCGTAATCGACCAAGTCAATGAACCGACTGGGGGACATCGACAGGCTTGCTCTGACTGCATGAACCCGCTTACCGCAGTTGTAGAAGCGTCTTGTCATCGTGTTGTCTGTAGTTGGGAGCTGTTCTTGCTGGGTATCCAGTCTCTTCATCACCGCCGAGATTTCCACGGCGCAAAGTGCATCAGTGATCTCGGGACTTTCATTTGCAAGGTGGGCCAGCTGATGGAGAGGATAAATGGTCGAAGCCCAGCCATGGTTAGCACACGCGTTGCGAAAAACTTCTTCGTCCGTGCCCACGGGGGCCGAAATGCAAACAACGACCTCGTCGATTTTGTCACGGATCCCGCAATCCTCACGGCGGAGCTTCTCAATGTCACCCAAGACCTTGGCTTGCAGTCCGGAAATCTGGCCAGTGCATAGCACGGCAGTGTAGCGGTCATCAGCCTTTTTGTAGGCCAGCAGATCGGCAGGGCCCTGAGTCACCCGACCCAGGTAATTCAAAGTGTCGTTCAGGTTCTCGTAATCGCTGGATATTGTCGGAAGCAGTCGGCGCACGAAATTTTCGAGCTCGGAGCCATGCAGCAATCCGATCTTGGACTTCAGTAGTTCAATCAAGCTTTCCTTCCCCATCTGCGAGAAAAATACGGTCTTTGCCTACTGGCTGCCGTAGGCTCGCTTTCATTCATGATTGCAGCTCAACGCTATTTGCATTGCGCTGTGCATCGTGTTGTTGGCGGTGACTGCTCTTAAGCTAAAACACGCTGCCTGATTCCCCAACCCCACCCCGGTATACTCTCGGCATCTCTCCGGGGGCCCCCATGATCTCGTTACCCATCGACGCCGTTCTCAACGCCCTGCGCCAGGCCCTTGCCGATCGGGACGAGGCCGTGCTCGAAGCGCCGCCGGGCGCGGGCAAGACCACCCGTGTGCCGCTGGCGCTTTTGCACGAGTCGTGGCTCGCAGGGCAGACGATCCTGATGCTTGAGCCTCGGCGTCTGGCGGCTCGTGCTGCTGCCGAACGATTGGCGAGCGAGCTGGGGGAGAGCGTCGGCGAGACGGTGGGTTATCGGATTCGCCTGGACAGCAAAGTCGGCCCCAACACCCGCATCGAAGTGGTCACCGAAGGCATTCTCACCCGGCGCTTGCAGGACGACCCGTCGCTGGAAGGTGTTGGCCTGCTGATCTTCGACGAATTTCATGTTTTGCCATTTGCACCAAAACCCGAGATTTTCGTCAAAAACGCAAAGGGGCTGCTGATCGGTCAGAGCTGATCTGAGGTGTTTGATAAGAGGTGGCGCTGCTTCCTTAGCGGAGTTAGTGAGCCAATGTCACTTAAGCTTACTTACCCAAGTCGCGCAGTTCCTCCCTCACGGACGCGAAGAGAGCTTCGGGCGACTGCCCGTTTGCTAACTGTGAGTATGCCAATATGGTTATTGGGTTAACGTTGAGAGTGGCCGCCAGTTGCTCAAGTTTTTGTAGTGTGGGACTTCTCAATCCTCTCTCAACTGCACTGATGAAGGACTGGCTAGCGCCTAGGGATTCTTGGGGGATATGCTTCCGAGTTCGGATTTCTCTAAGCGCAATTCCAAAATCGCTTTTGCTTGTCATTCTGAATAGCTCACAAAAGGTAAGATAAAGCCCTTTTGTTAATTGAAGCGCTATGCTGTATGCAGCATATGTGGCATTCTTTCCTTTGAATTGATGTCCGATCGGTGTTCTCGGTAGGTGTACTGACCGTGTGCAGCGAGCATTCACCTGTTCCGGAGGAAATATGTTTATCACTTACCTAGATGACCAGATTGAGAGCAGAAGCGAGGCGGGTCTTCACCACCACATTAATGCTTGGAAGCGATTTGATACCACCCAGATACATTTCCAGTTGGTCGAGAGAAGACGGGTGGCCGGAGAGCTTGAGGAAGTTCTGGTTTTTATTTCCGATCCCTACGAACTGCGAAGACTAGTGATGAAGCTAAGAGCAGTAGACTCAGCAGCGGTGCGAAGTGTAAAAGTATGTACGCCGGGACCGTTCAATGGTACGGATGGCTGGTCACAGGATCTTCTTCTTGCGCTATACCTCGCTGTACATAAATTAACTTCGGAGGTCAAGCTGATTTACACAACTGAAAAAGAGGTGTTTGGCTTAGCTGACGCTGAGAATTTGAAGGCTTTTTATAAGGAAGTTTTGTATCAGGCGCCAGGCCATGCCCTTGATCTTTTCGATGACTATATAAGTGTTCTTTGATAGCCGCCTGCGCTTGTTTGGGATGCACTACCGTTGATTTCGAAGTCATTGGATGCTACAGCAGAAATTGTCCAGAATCTAAGGACGTTGGCCATCGTAATACGGGTAAGTTATGACTTCATTTACGAGTCTCCTCTCTCGGATCCGCAAAACCTGTCTCATGCCATGGTAGGTCGATAATTGGTGATAACGTATTTCTTGCCTTAGCAAGCACTCGAGGCCACAGCACAAACGGCATTTATGGTTGATGGAATTGCCTGGCTTGCCTTGCCGAGACCAGCGTACCGCTCGCCTCCCGCCCGTGCCGCGCAAGTTTAAGAAGGTCGATGTAAAGAGGCCGCTTCCGGCCAAAAGCGGTCATTCAGGCCTACCTGCATTTTTAAGCAGCCCAGTTTTTTAACCGAGCTGCCATCCACCTGTGGAGCGGCAACGTGGCCGTTTGTATCGAAATCATTCGGATGATTTGCATGGCCGTCACGAGTGTGACAGCCAGGTTCAACGCCTCAGCCGTAAGGCTCATCTCGGGCGCGCTTCCAGGCATCATACCAAGTCCCAGTGAAAGCCAGGACACGCCCAGCAGCCATCCAAGAACCCATGCGACCGCCCCCGTCGCTATTACCGACCCCGCGAGCAACGACATCACTTTGCACAAGAAAGCCGGTGCCCGGCGAAAGAACGCGCGATCAAAATTGATCGCAAGCGCACACCCGACCATCAACTGCCCACAGGCACTTAGCCAACCTGGCATGCTCATGCGCAGTTCGGCACTAGGGACTACTACCGCACACACTAGAAAAGGGCCAAAGGTCCAGGGGTTAGGCAAATCGAAGCGCTTGAACAGCAATGCTGCGACCAATCCCAACGGCAGAACGGTCAGTAGCCATCCCCACACTACAGGCAGAGCAATGGCCTGCACCGCGTGGGGTGCAGCAAACGATGCGGCTAACGGAACGCCGAGCAGAATCAATAACAGCCGAACGCTATGCGCTGCCGCTACAAAGCCGGCATCTGCGCCCCGTTGGCGTGCAAGGTGGATCATCTCTGTTGAATTGGCAGGCATCAGTGCGAAGTAAGCCGTTGAATAAGGCACGCCCCAACGGCATAGGATGACAATACCCAGCAATGCCAGCACCAAAGTGAGCGCAATTGCCACCGTCACAATCCCAGGTTTGAAAGCACCTCGTGCATGACGCTCAAGGTGAAGTGGCAACCGATTGCCGTAGCGACGATCAGTTGTCCTGCTTTGCGGCCATGGGGAATCTCTGGCAACAACCATCCGCAGCAGCGCACGACCATCACCGTTGCCAACGATCCAATCACCCAAGGCAGCTGCCAGCCAATCAGGCTGGCAAGACCACCGCCAAGCACGCCAGCGAACAGAGTTGCAAGGGGAGAAACAGGAAGTCTGAGCATGACGGCCTCGATATTCGGGTCACGCAGGAGTCGCGGACCACGATCATTGGCGCGCATGTTAATAAGTCCCTTCCATCACGAATAATACTAAGATGTGATTACATTCATCACAGGTTGTTATTCTGTGACTTTCACAATGAGCGTATCTGCCATGAACCTGAAGGCCCTTAGATGCTGCGTCGAAGTGGCCCGGCAAGGCAGCTTCACCAACGCTGCACAGAGCCTGCACATCGCGCAACCTGCTCTGAGCATGGCTGTGAGCCGGATGGAGGAGGAGCTGGGTGTCACTCTCTTCAATCGCGCAGGCCGAAAAATCACCGTGACCGCTGAAGGGCAAAGCTTTCTGGCCCATGTGCAAGTAGCGTTGCTGGAGCTGGACATGGCGCGCCAAGAGCTACGTGACATGACGCAATTGCAGAGCGGCGAGATACGCATAGGCGTGCCCCCGATGTTCGGTCTTAACTATATCCCCGAGGTGCTCAGCGCATTCCGGATCCAGTATCCGGACATTGTGATGACAGTGCTGGAAGGCAGCGCCGATGACATCAGCCAGCGCCTTGAAGACCGCAACATCGAAGTCGCGTTGTTGGAGTCGCGGCGAGTCAAATCAAACTGGGACTCAGTACTATTGGGAACGGACGAGATGGTGTTATGCATGAACGAACACAACCCGTTAGCCCAGGAACCCTTTCTAGAAGCCCGACACTTGCAGGATGAGCCCATGGTGGTGTTCGATCAGACATTTCTGCAACGCCATTTGCTCGACGCTTTCTGCGACGGTGGCGGCGCAAATTACCGGATTGCATTGCAAAGCAACTTCGTATCACTCGTCATCAAGGCCACTGCCGATGGGATCGGGATTTCCACCTTATTGCGCTCTGTTCAGGAGCGCGAGCCGGGCATTCTGGGCGTACCTTTCAAACCCGCACAAGCCATGAGTTTCAGCTTGTGCTGGCGGGCGAACGAATACCTTTCCTTCGCTAACAAGCGTTTCGTCGACTTTCTCCAGACAACGGGGATTTTTGAGAGGGATCCGGCCAGGGGCCGGCGAGCGGAGTGACTGCTTTGGGTCGGACAGCGACGGTCTAGCATCGACCGTCGCAGCGGGTGGTCAGACTTCTGTCTGTTCCGCCATTTCCAGGGCGTCATCGACCTAGATTCCCAGGTATCTGACGGTGCTTTCAAGCTTCGTATGACCAAGCAGGAGTTGGACCGCTCTCAGGTTCTTCGTCCTGCGATAGATCAGCGATGCCTTGGTTCTCCGTAGCGTGTGAGTACCGTACATGGTTGGGTCAAGGCCAATGGCTGTCACCCACGCTTTGACTATTCGAGCGTATTGCCTGGTGGAGAGATGATCTGAGCCGTGCAACCGGCTCGGAAACAAGAAGTCCTCACTGCGGAGGTGAGCCTGATGCATCCAAGCCTCCAGAACCGTTCGGGTTTGCTAAGTGATTTCAAATTGCACTGGGTGCTGAGTTTTCTGCTGCATCACGATGGCCCGTGACGACACATGTTCCTCATGGGCTATGTCTCGTACTCGCAACTTAGTTAAGTCACAGGCACGCAGCTTGCTGTCGATAGCCAAGTTGAAGAGAGCCAGATCCGGTGTCTTCTCCGCGAGCTGGAGCCTGACTCGGATGGCCCAGATACTTCTGACTCGGAGCGGGGCTTTCTGCCCGACAAGCTTTTCCTTGTTCCAAGGCTGGTGGCTGTATGTAGCAATAGTATTCATGGCTTGTCTTCCATGTTGAGGGAGGACAAGGGTGGATCAGTCACAGTGCGTGGTGGTCGCTAACCGGCCCAAAGCGGACATTCGTCCAATCAACGGGACAGCTCTTGGCGATCCACTAGCACTGGTGTGAGGTATCTATTGGCTAGGGCCGGCCGTGCCCTGGCGGGCTACGATGTCTGCGCGTCTAAGGGCGCACTTTTCGACGACAGCCATCAGCTCTCGACGCTGATCTGCAGAGCTATAACCTCACTTTCAGCCGCCTCGAAGGTTAAGGAGTGACCTTCGAGGCGGGGGTAATGGCAACGCCTGCGCCCGGCGTCACCACACTTTTTAAGAGCGGTAGCGTGCTGCCGGTTGGGCGTTGCTGAAACCTTGCGCCAAGAGCCCGCGTTCCCGCTCGAAAGCTTCCCATGCAGTAACGTCAGGTACAGGTGGAATGGTGACCAATTCCTTACGATCAAAACCTACCAGTGCCGCATCCACAAGATCATCAACTTCCATGACGTCGGGCACCTTGCTGATGTCGCCGCCCGCACGTTCGTAAATTTCTGTACGCGTAGCTGCAGGCAGTACGGCTTGAACGTACACGCCCTTCGACGTGACTTCTGCCGCGAGGCTCTGCGAGAGCGTCAGGACATAGGACTTTGTGGCCGCGTAGATGCCATGGGAGTATTCAGGTAGAAGTGCCAGCACTGACGCGATGTTGATGACCGATCCGCTGCCACGTTTCACCATCCCACCAATGACGGCTGATGTTAATAACGTTGGGGCAAGGACGTTGAGTCGCAGTAACTTGTACATGTCGGCAGATTCGGCTGTGGCGAAATCCCCCATCAATGCGGCCCCGGCATTATTGACGAGAATATCAATCGGTGGTTCTGAGCGCAGCCGTTGAAGCACCGGCTCGATCTGAGCGCTGTCAGTCAAATCAGCAGTTATGACTTCGATGGAAACACCATGTTCGTCACGTAACTCAGTGGCGAGAATGTTGAGTTTGTCGGTCGCGCGAGCGACGAGAACAAGGTCATGGCCGCGAGCGGCAAACCGGCGGGCATAAACAGAGCCTATGCCGCTCGATGCGCCAGTGATAAGTGCAGTTGTCATATCTATACTTCCTGTTGTTGGCATTTATAACTTAGTGGGCAGCCGCCTGCTGAGCACTAAAGTCATTTACTTAATAAAAACAGCTCGTCGATATCGACAGCCCACGAATCATCCACGCGCCTTTAAATGAAGCATTGCGTAGTGTTCGTAGTGTCCACTTCCGTTCTTTACGATAGGGTCCTGCGATGTGATCGCCGCGATGTCCTGATCATCCTCAATTTGATACAGCGAAACACCATAGCTGCCATCAGGATCAATCACCGGGCCGTGGGCCACGACCACTCCCTGCTCAAGAAGCTCATTCAGATAACTACCATGTTGAGTCATCCACTGACGCTCGTCGGCAGTCATTGTTGCCAGGAAGTCCGCGCGTGGCGGGATATACTTGCAAAGATAATGTTTCATAAGTTAGTTCTCGTTACCTGAACACATATGAATCGACAAAAACAGAGCCTTATAGATATTCTATAGCTTTTTGCCTAATGCAATGCTTTTAAATATTGCATTCTCAAAAATTTTGGGTAGGTAGCTTTGAAGGAACAAAATCATGCCGGCCATCTTTGCCACAGGATTGCTGAACTTCGGTTCTTTCGTGCCGATAAGCTTGATGATAGTGCTCACAACGGCGTGCGGCGATTCTGCTTCATCTATACCCTTTTGTGTTACCAGGTTCACTTTTGTACGGTAAGGGTCGTAGTCGGCGATCTTGCTATCCGTAACAGAGAGGGCATTCAGCCCCAGATTTGTTTTAAACCAACCGGGTTCGACCACGCTGACATTGATATTGAATTGATTCAACTCGAAGCGTAACGATTTAAAGTATCCTTCCACTGCGTGTTTTGATGCCGAGTAGTAAGAAAGATTAGGTGGCCCTATCAATCCTACCATTGAACTGACTGTGATGATCTGGCCACTTTTCTGTTTTCGCAATTGCGGCAACACCGCATTTGTAACCTTGACGGTGCCCCAGAAGTTTGTTTCAAGCTGCTGGCGACCTACTTTTACAGGTGTTTCCTCCGCAATCCCAGTCACCATATAGCCAGCGTTGTTGACCAAAACATCCAAAGTTTTGATGTTTTTAAACAGCTCGTCAGTAAACGACCGGATAGAACTATCATCGTCAATATCTAAGCGCAGTAATTTGAATGGAACTCTGCTAACATACTTTTCTGGATTACGACTCGTACCAACGACGTTAAAACCTTGCTGGTGAAGATTGGTGGCAAGAATTAAGCCAAATCCCGATGAGGCGCCGGTGATTAAAACTGTTTTTTTCATATGACTACCATTAGTGGGAGGAGAAGCGCAAAACCCGTCTTGTTCTGGAAGATGCTTTGTTCTGTATTTACTCGATACCGATGCGACCATCGAGATCGGGCAATTCAACATCTCAGATAGGCATACATTGCTCGCCTAATGAACAGCTAGCACTCGCCTAACGCGCCAACTTGACCTCGAAAGGCGCCAATTTTGTTTTGGTGTTTCTGGCGCCATCCGCCGTTGTCGTGGCGTGATTGGCGACCTAAACTGAGCCTGTGAATACTGAAAATAAATCTCCCCATGAGTGAAGTAAATTTCCCATGATTGGTAAGCGCAGCTCAGCTTTGGACTATTCAGTTTGGCCAGGATGGCGGGTATTGATGCAAGATGCGGGACTGGCAACTGCTCCCGTTTTGCGTCGCGCGGAATTGCCAGGCGATTTGTTTACGCGACAGAACGTTCGCCTGGACTCGGCAAATTTTTTCAAGCTTTGGGAGGCTATTGAAGCTGAAGCCAAATCTATAAACGCCGACTTGCCCGCTCCCTTACAAATTGCTCAGGTCATGTCGTCAGACTGGTTTGACCCGGAGCTTTTTGCTGCGCTGTGTAGTGCCAATATGGGCAGTGCCCTCGACCGGATTGCCAAATATGTGAGGTTAATCGCGCCCATGGTGATTCGGGTTGTACGGACTAACTCGCACACCACCGTCACCATGGACTTTTTAGACTCCTCTGAGCCACCTACAGTGTTTTTAGCGTTCAAGCTCGTCTTCTTTGTTCAACTGGCAAGGTTGGCGACACGTAGTGCTGTGCAGCCGTTGCAGGTGAACTGGCCATCGCCGTCAACCCTTGGCCCGGACTTAAATACGTACCAAGCCTACTTCGGTGTTCCCGTAACTAATGCGCCACAGGCCAGCGTGGTATTTGCAGCAGCGGATGTCGAGCGCCCTTTTCTGACAGAAAACCATAAGATGTGGCTGTTTTTTGAACCCAGTCTGCGACAGCGATTGTCTGACCTGGACAGGACATCCGGAATGGTCGAACGGGTACGCAGTACGCTGCTTGAGTCTTTACCGGCGGGCGCGGTATCGATGCAGGAAATCAGTCGAAAACTAGGGGTCAGCACCCGCACGCTTCAGCGCAGGCTGCAGGACGAAGGGACTACGTTCCAGCAGACGCTGGATACTTTGCGCGACTCCTTGGCACGCCACTACCTGCGCAATACCGCTATGTCGAGCGCGGAGATATCGTTTCTTTTGGGGTTCGAGGACTCCAACTCTTTTGCTCGCGCATTTCAATCGTGGACAGGAAGTACGCCACGCAAGGTGAGGGCTCAAATGGATAATTCCAGCCATCCCTTGGCTGATAGTTCAGGCGAATAGGAGGGGGGGATCGCCGCTGATTAAATAGACACTCGGGAGCGTCCGCTTCGGGCCGTTTTCTGCCTGTCGTGGACGGGCAAAAAACGACCCAAAGCAGCCGCTCCGACTGAGGGCCTTTGCCACCTGCTACCGCTACCTGCGTGGAACGGGGTTCTGTTAAACCGCTCGACTACTTCATATAGTGGTTATGTGGCGAAGAATGACCAGATTTTTTTCAGGTTTGCACGGCGAAAAATAAACTTCAGAGGCGCAGGGGATAACCACTGCAGAGGTCCAGAACTCATGGGAGGAAAGTGCGGTGATTGACTCTAAAATTCGTATTGATCGTTATGCGCAAGGTGATGAGCAAGGCATCGTCGAGATGATCGTGCCCATTCAGAGGGAGGAGTTTGGCATCAACATCTCGGCTAAAGAGCAACCCGATCTGATGTCGATCCAGACGTTCTATCAGACCGGCGCGGGGGATTTCTGGGTGGCAAGATGTGAGGATGATGTGATTGGCTCGATCGGCTTAAAGGACATCGGCAACGGCGAGGCGGCATTGCGCAAGATGTTCGTTGCCGCGCCTTGGCGCGGCCGTAAGTACGGTGTGGCACGGCAGTTATTGGAATGCTTGCTTGAAGCTGCTCAGCGGCGAGGATTGCAGCGGATCTATCTTGGGACCACGGCGAATTTTCTGGCGGCCCATCGATTTTATGAAAAGCACGGATTCGAGCTCGTCGAGAAGAACGCGTTGCCAGCGAGCTTTCCGCTGATGGCGGTTGACACGCGATTTTACGTGTTGCGTTGCCAGCGCTGAGCTTTCTGCTTTACCAGGTCTGGCCGCCATCATGTTTCGATGCAGTTGGCCGGATCGAAAAGCACCCATTCGTCTTCGTCCATGATCTGAATTGCTCGCAGCGAGCCGTTCGTAAACTCCAGTCGGTATTCTTCGACAGCATCGCGAATGTCGAGCCATCCGGTATAGCTCAAGTCGCCCACAGGCCGCTCGTAGACATCCTGAGTGCAGACACGGACCAGACGGCCTGATGTCGTAACTTCGTATCGGTCTTGCTTGCATTCGAGGTCTGTCGTCTGGAAGTGGCCGCCTTCGCGTCCGTTTGGCAGGCGGTAGCTGAAAATGACTTCGTCGTACATCTCCATAGATTTCCCCTCAGTATTTGAAGAACTTCAGACGGCAAGCATATTTCTTTCGGACGCGGCGTTCAGGCGGATCAGCTGGTGCAGACAGCCAGGCACCTGCTCAAAAACGGCCACTTATCGCAGCTAGAGATTTAAAGACTTACGTTAACCCGCGGTAGGGATATCTAAGCACGGCAACGCGCGAGGTAATCTATTGCGCAGAACCGCTGAACACTTAAGCGGTGTGGTGTTTTACCTCAAAGGGCTAGCGAGTGCAGATCATGTGCTGCGGTGATGTGACCGTCCACCTGTGAGCCCCAATGATAGGAGAAGCCCGTGGTCCGCCGCCTGCTCAATTCCAGATATGAACCCCGACGTATGATTCGAGCGATAGGGCTGCCCCTGGAGTTGCAGGAGGGTCTACAGACATGTGTTGAACAGATCATGAGTGCGCACAACATGATAGATCTGAGTTATGCCCATGGTCGTGCCCTAGGCCCCCTTAGTTTCATTTCTTATGCCAAAACTGGACACATCCCTGTGCAGCTGCTTTAGTACTTCACCTTGTAGGTCGGAGAGTCCTCGGGCCTGTTCTCACGCCGATCGTAGATCTTGGTTGTGCTGATATTGGCATGACCCCACCAGGCCTGGACCTTGGCGATATCGGCTTCATGCTCCAGGGCGTTGGTGGCTGCGGTTGCTCGGAGTCCATGAACCCCAAGGCCGTCGACCTCAATCCCGGCCTTTTTCGCGTAGGCCGTGACGGCGGCATAGATGCCGTTGGCCGTGATCCCGGCGCTGGTCAGCTTGCCCCGCAATGGTATGAACAGCGGCACCTTCCTGTCCGCCAGATGATGCCTTGAGCTTTCCAGGTATTGGTGAATGCGGCCGGCCGCGATTGGGTGCAATGGTAGGTAGCGCCGGGTCGCGCTGGCCTTCAAGCGTCGTTTCATCCGGCGCCTCGAGCAGCGCCTTGGCCTGGTGATTATCCAATGCCGGCGTCTTGCCCTCGTTGCTTTCTATCCTGGGTCGTTTCACCCCATGCTGGGATTGCCGCCGGTTATGGCTGCTTGACGCAAACGACGGATTGGCTAAAAAAAGGTAAGGTTTAAACGCCTTAAAGGCGCATGCTATCAACACGGGGGCGGGAATGGGCAAAAATGCGTCATATGCTAACCTGTGCGAAAAGGAGAGGTAGCTGACATGGAAAAAGGGAATGTTTTACGTGGTACGGATGACATAAAAATCAATCCAGGTGATGCCACTGAGCTGAGGTACTGGTCGACCAAATTCGGCGTCAGGAAAAGCGACATTCTCACTGCAGTGAGCGAAGTAGGTGACTCGCTCACTGCAGTGACGAATTACTTCAAGCCTCGCCGGTAATGACCGGCATAATCGGCATTCATCTTCGCTGCAACGCAAAGCTATTCGTTAAGGCCCACGGGCAGCCTTGCATAGCGTTGACGATTATAAAACGTCGCGACTCCAACCAATGTGAGTAATACCGCAAGCAGGACCGCGGATGAGCCGACCGTACCAAAATCCAGTCCACCCTTTTCGTGGGATTTGGTCAGAACATCCCCTAAGGTCGCGCCAAAAGGGCGAGTCAACACGAACGCAAGCCAGAACAGCAGGACAGAGGATACCCGAGTGGTGTAGTGCAAAAGCGCTATCAATGCGATGGAACTGCCGATGAGCATTGCTCCTCCCGCGAATCCCAAGCCTGAATCGTCGGCTAGAAAATCCCCTAACGCCGTGCCCAAAGTGTTTGAAAACAAGATGGCGAACCAATAAAACAGCTCTCCCTTTGCGCTCGTAATTAGATGCACAGACAGGGATTTTTCGCTGCGATACCACAGAAAAAATGTGGCTGCCAAAATTGCAATCAGGGTCGCGGATCCGGCGGCGTAACCCATGCCCAGACTGCGATCCATGAAGTCGGACATGGTCGTGCCCGCTGTGCTGGTACTCAAGATCACAGACCAGTAGAGCGCAGGCTTATAGCGGTTGGAGGCTATTTGCCCGAGGAGTGTGAGTACGAAAAAGCTTATAAGTATCAGAGAACTGATCGCATATCCCACGTCCAGGGTCATCGAAAGCAGGTCGCCCGCAGTCTCTCCGAGCGTGGTTGCACAAATCTTCATGATCCAGAAAGCCAGCGTGATTTGAGGCAATTTATTCATTTTTAGCCTAACCGGTTTGAATAAAAGAGTGGCTCCAGACGCTGGAGGTTGGTCGATTTTCAAGCGGAGACTGTTAAAAATACGTCATAAACGTATCAAAGTATTACGAAGGAATAAGAAGTTGAGCCGCGTCCGCTATCCCGTAGGAATGAACCTGTCCTCCCGTAAGGTAGGAGCGATGTGACTTACCTTAGTCGAGGGATCTGGTCAAAAAGGTGGTCGCCATGTGATGAAGAAGTCATAACCCCCCCCCTGATGCATGCCACACTTCCGCGCCATGCGGATCGGCTTGACATATTTTTGCGATTTGGATCGCTATCCTAAGACGTCAACTAGTCGACCCCCCGATCCCCATAGGGAAGGTCCCGAATTCGTCTTAAAGGATTAAGTATGTCTGCCACTCGCCCCGCGCCCGTGCGTTTCATGTTCCTGATGATTTGCTGCTGGCTGTCGATTTTCTCTGTGACCAGGTCGCTGCTGCTGCTCTCCCACTTCACCGAAGCGGGGAGCGGCTCCGCAGTCAGCTATCTCGTAGGCTTTGCTTATGACTTAGCTTTTATAAGTTACGGGATGCTGCCGCTAGCGCTTTATCTTTTTCTTTGTCCTGCCAGGCTTTGGCATTCCTCACCCCATCGCTGGCTCATGCGCGGGGTATTTATCTGCAGCCTGTTCCTCATGCTTTTCGTCGGGGTCGCCGAGTGGCTGTTCTGGGACGAATTTGGCGTGCGATTCAACTTCATTGCCGTGGATTACCTAGTGTATTCGGACGAGGTGTTGAACAACATCCTTGAGTCGTATCCGGTTGCAACCTTGCTTTCAATTCTCGCGATCCTTGCACTGGTTATTGGAGTAATGCTACGTCGTCCACTTAACGAGGCGCTGCACGCCTTTGTTGGCAGTCGCCGTCAGCGATTTGCATGTCTGGCTGCACTGGGTATCTTGGCCGGTGCAAGCTCGTTGCTATTAGACCAGCAATGGCCCAGGGGGCAGAACGGCAATGCATACCAACGAGAGTTGGCCAGCAACGGGCCCTACCAGTTCTTCGCTGCATTTCGTAATAACGAGCTGGACTATGAGCAATTTTATGCCACGCTCGGCGCCGAGCGCGCCGGTAATCTCATTCGCTCGGAACTTGTGCAACCGCCCGGTCAGTTTCCCGGCACTGATCCCATGGACGTACGACGTAAAGTTGTGAGTGATGGAGTCCCTCGTACGCCCAACATCATATTGGTGACTATCGAAAGCCTGAGTGCGAAGTACCTTGGCAGCAACGCCGGCCCAGGAAATCTCACTCCAAACCTGGATGATCTGCGTAAGAAAAGCCTCTACTTCAGTAACTTCTACGCAACGGGCACCCGTACCGACCGCGGGCTGGAAGCAATCACTTTGTCTATGCCCCCTACGCCGGGACGTTCTATCGTCAAGCGAGTCGGCAGAGAAAGCGGCTTCGCCAGTCTCGGTCGGCAGGTTCGGGAATTGGGTTACGATCCGGTCTTCCTGTATGGCGGGCGTGGCTACTTTGACAACATGAACGCTTTTTTCAGCGGTAACGGGTATCGTGTGGAAGATCAAAGCAGCGTCAAAGAAGATGAAATCTCCTTCAAAAACGCGTGGGGTATGGCGGACGAGGATCTTTATAACCAGGCACTGAAACTGGCAGATACCAGTTTTTCAAAAGAGGTGCCGTTTTTGCTGCAGCTGATGACGACGTCCAACCACAGGCCCTATACCTATCCCGCTGGCCGCATTGATATCCCCTCTGGTCAAGGCCGGGACGGTGCGGTCAAATACACTGACTACGCAATTGGGAAGTTTCTCGACGAAGCGCGCACCAAACCGTGGTTTGGCAACACGCTCTTTGTCTTTGTCGCTGACCATACAGCCGGCAGTGCAGGGAAAGAAGATCTGCCTGTGAGCAACTATCTGATTCCCCTGTTTATTTACGCTCCAGCTTTCATCGAGCCCGGTGAATATAAACAGCTAGCAAGCCAGATCGACTTGGCTCCCACGGTACTCGGGCTGCTGAACGCAAGCTACACGTCGACTTTTTTTGGCCGGGACCTGTTGAAGCAGTCTGATCTGCCCCCTAGGGTGCTGCTCGGCAATTACCAGCATTTGGGATTGTTCGATGGGCAGGACTTGGCGATTCTAAGTCCACGTAGTGGCTTACGTCGTCACAACCAGGCGTTGGGTATGAGTCAGGAGGAGGCGGCGTACGTCGACGATCCGCTCATCGCGAGGGCTATCGCTTACTATCAGAGCGCTAGCCATGATTTCAAAGAACAACTGCTCGATTGGGCCGCCGCCCCAGCGTCTGATGAAGTTAAACCGGGCCGACCTTAACATTGCAGTTTGGGGCCGCACGTGAAAAAGAGCAGGCCGGATAATCTCTCGCCTGCAGTACACGTCTCAAAACGTGCCCATCATGCCGTCTGGTCCAGCAGAGCATCTGCAGCCGAACGTAAGACACGTCGTGGATGTGTTCGTTGTGCGGACGGAAAGTGGTGTGCTGAGTTGATCGGCACAGTCTTTGCCCCTCGGCAGCTTTTAAGCCAAAGCGGCCCTCCACGAAGGGAATATCGACCATCTCCGACGTGCTTATCAGAATCATGTCGACTGCCACCGGATACTAGGAAGCTCAGTAGCCATTCAAGTGCACACCCGCCGCTATCTGCCCATGAGAAGAATCAGCAGATCATGCCTTGAAGCGACGCGGCGCTTGAGCCTGACCGCGCTAGATCGATGAAAATGTCTGCCGCTCCGAGAACCACTCCAGAGCCTTCGCTTTGAATGCTTCGGCCGCAGGGGTTAGAGGATAACGCTGGTCATAAGCCAGGACGATTCGCTGGGGAGGAAGTACCTGCTTGATGGGGCGACAGACCAGAGGCAAGCCATCGTAGCTTCGGTCACCAAAGGGCCTGGTATAGGTCAGAGCTACACCAAACCCATTGGCTACCAGACTGCGCTGAAATTCGAAGCTATGAGCCCGGGTGACGTTCTCAGGGACAAGGCCAAAGGTATTGAACAGATCCAGCACGTGCTGCCAGCTGTGAGTCTGATCTGTCACCACCAGATTGCATGCGCTGAGTGCCTTCATACTGACGTGGGACTCAGTGGATAATGGGTGATCTGCGGCCAGCAGCGCGTGGGCAGTCAACTGGCAGAGTTCCAAGCGTTCAGTATGGGTGGGCAGGCCCAGATCATAAGTCAGCGCCAGCTCCAATGTCCCTTCGCCGAGCCGCTTTCCAAGGTATTCAAAACCACCTTCGCGCATGTCGACCGAGACGCGAGGATACTCGAGTTGGAGACGCTTGAGGATCTGCGGAAGGCAATAAGGTGCCAGGTCTGCGTAGCAACCGATAACCAATTCTCCAGCGAGATCGCTGCCGTCACTTCCGATGTCTGCAAAGCCTCGCGCTTCTGCCAGTACGCGCTTCGCCTGAGTCATCACAGTACGACCAAAGGGCGTCAGCGATACGCCCAACCCGCGCTGACGAACGAACAAAGGTTGCCCAAAAAGGCCTTCAAGTTCGGTAATCGCCGTGGATATAGATGGCTGGGAAACATGCAGTTCCTCGGCTGCGAGCGTGAGATTGCTGTGTTTGGCCGCAGCGATTGCATAGCGCAATTGTCGAAGTGTGAAGTTCATAAGTTTTTCTTGGGTGATAAATCAATACATATTATTTTATCTTAACTGATACTCATGGAATATTTGTCCTGTGCCCACCTTTTCTAGGGAGTCTCAGGTCATGACGCACAGTGAATACACCGTTGATCAACAGGACATCGAAGCTTTTCAGCGCGATGGCGCGGTGTGCCTAAGGGGCATTTTCAGTGGCTGGATAGACCGGATCGCAGCGGGCATCGAGCAGAATCTCGCCGAGCCGGGTGTTTATGCGAGCCGGTACGTCGAGCAGGGCGACGCATCAGGTGGTTTTTTCGACGACTATTGCAACTGGGAGCGCATCGAGGGCTTTCGTGCGATGGTTGAGGAGTCGCCCGCTGCTTCGATTGCCGCCCAGGTCATGCTATCCGCTAGCGCACAGTTCTTTCACGACCATGTCCTGGTCAAGGAGCCTGGTGCGCAGAAAGCGACACCTTGGCATCAGGATATTCCGTATTACTTTCTTGACGGTAGCCAGTCTGTGAGCTTCTGGATTCCTGTCGATCCGGTACGTGAATCGACGTTGAGACTGCTGCCTGGTTCTCATCGTTGGGAGAAAGGTATCAGGCCGGTGCATTGGGCTGATGAGAGTGATTTTTACAAAGGTGCCGAGGGTTACCGGGACGCCCCTGATCCTGATGCTGAAGAAGGAATGCCGGTGCTGGAGTGGGAAATGCAGCCAGGGGACGCCGTGCTTTTCGATTTTCGTACCGTGCACGGCGCCAGGGGTAATGGGGCAGCGCAGCGGCGGCGGGTGCTCTCGTTGCGTTGGGTAGGTGATGATATTCGTTACGTGGAGCGGCCGGGGCGTACATCTCCGCCGTATCCAGGACATGAAATGCAGACCGGCCAACGGCTACGCGAAGACTGGTTTCCAACAATATATAAATCTTGCTGACCTTTTTCGCTCGCAGCCGCTGCACTGCTGATTGAGCCTGTTTTGCTGACATCTGCCCACACCTGGTTTGATTATTTCAGTGCTTAGGAGCGCCGATGATGAAGATGAAAAACAGCGTGAAGGCTTGTCTGCTGTCTATTGGGTTGGTAATGGGTAGCGCCCCGACCTACGCTGCTGGCTGGTGTGGTTCAGGCAAGCCTGTGAAATTTGCCGGACTCAATTGGGAGAGTGGCATGCTCCTGACCGATGTGTTGCAGACGATTCTCAAGGAAGGGTATGGCTGTCAGGTCGACACCATTCCGGGGAACTCCATCACCATGGAAAGTGCATTGAGCAGCAACGACATCCAGGTTCTAGCCGAAGAATGGGTGGGACGAAGTGAGGTCTGGAACAAGGCTGCCCAAAGCGGAAGAGTCGTTGGCGTTGGCGCGCCGATCATTGGTGCGACTGAAGGCTGGTATGTCCCTCGATACCTGGTTGAGGGGGACGCCAAACGAAATATCAAAGCCAAGGCACCTGATCTCAAAAAAATCGCCGATCTGACCCGCTATACCGAGCTGTTCAAGGATCAGGAGGAACCGGGCAAAGGACGCTTTTATAACTGCCCGGCCGGCTGGACCTGTGAGCTTGAGAATACCGAGATGCTGAAAAGCTACGGTCTCGAAGGGAGTTACATCAACTTCCGACCCGGTACCGGCCCGGCTTTGGATGCGGCCGTGCTGTCGAGCTACAAGCGTGCGGAACCAATCCTTTTCTACTACTGGACGCCGACGCCTTTAATGGGACAAGTCGATCTGGTGAAGCTGGAAGAGAAGCCTGGTGTTGACAAGAAAATCAGTATTCAGGTCGGGTTGTCGAAAACCTTTCACGAGCAGGCACCAGAGCTGGTAACGGTTTTAGAGAAGGTTAATCTGCCCATCGACTTACTCAACCAGAACCTGGCGCGAATGACCAAGGAGCATATCGACTCTCCGAAGCTGGCGAAGATTTTCTTCAAGGAGCATCCGGAAATCTGGCATGGCTGGGTAAGCGAAGCAGCTGCAAAGAAAATCGAAGCGACACTGTAATCTGGCCCAGAGTGCAGATGCGACGCCTGACGTCGCATCATGCGTTTATCCCCCAGCATCTACCAAGCATCGAGGGAAGGCTCGTGGCCGCTGAGGGTCTGTGGCAAGGAAAGCGCCAGGGCCTGATCGACCCTAACGGCTCGATCAGGGGAGTGGACTAGAAACTCCAGTTGGAGGGATGACGCGAGTTACTGATAACGGGTTATCTGTTAAATAGGCCCCCTGACTTTCCGACGGTCCGGGGGCCTTTTTATGGCCGCAGATCTTGTTCATTGCGAACGACAGCCATCGACCCAAAGCAGCCGCTCGACCTCAAGGCCTTTGCCAGTTTCTAGCCGTGTAGAGCGGTATTCCTATCAAGACGTCTTTGACTTCCAGCGCTCTGGACACGTAAATTTTGCCGTCGAATGATCAGACGAAGCGCGGATATGGATATCGATTTGAACCCATCAACAGCATTGAGCGTACCTAGTTTTGACTTGGGAAATTACGTGCTTCGCGAGATACGACCCGAGGACATCCAGGGCGTTTTCGCAGGTCTCTCGAACCCTGACGTGATACGACATTATGGCGTGTCTTACCACAGCCTAGAGGCGACCGTAGAGCAAATGCGGTGGTATGAGCGGCTGTTGTCT
The DNA here is from genome assembly GCF_055283955.1 of Pseudomonas sp. HP_12. Classification (NCBI taxonomy): domain Bacteria; kingdom Pseudomonadati; phylum Pseudomonadota; class Gammaproteobacteria; order Pseudomonadales; family Pseudomonadaceae; genus Pseudomonas; species Pseudomonas sp. HP_12. Next base: position 170,643 of record NZ_JBTOQG010000056.1, on the reverse strand, counting down.
GAGCGTCAGGGGATCTGGTGGGGTGTTGCAAGGTATGAGGGCGACGAGCTCATCGGAGCCTGCGGATTCAATGACTGGATACACGAGCATCGCAGTGTCAACTTGGGATACTGGCTACTGCCTGCCTACTGGAGGCGCGGAATTATGCAAAAAGCGTTGCCGGAGGTTTTACGGCATGCTTTTAGGCATATGAACATCCATCGGGTGCACGCAGATGTTGAGCCTGAAAATGCAGCTAGCTTCCATCTTCTCCGTAAGCTCGGTTTCCTTCACGAAGGAACCTTGCGTGACGTCGAATACAAAGAAGGAAGCTATGTCAGCTTGCATCAGCTGAGCATCATACAAAGTGACCCCGTAGCAATGGAGCTTCACGACCCGAACATTGGTTGATCGCAGATCAAGGCTTCTCCACTTGCATCGCGTCCCAAGTGTGAACCACGCACTTCGCCGCCGGCGCCAGAGCGGCCGAGGTGATTCAAAGATACGGAACGAAGGAGTGTGTGAACTCTCAGAGTAAGTGAATTTCGTCACATATTGGGAAAGGAGTCGCCCATGCCACACTCCGCTCATTATCGAATCGACTACGTTCACGATGGTGCCGACAAGAGCTTTTACGTCAGCGCGCAGACCATGAGTAATGCTGAAGCATGGCACTGGGCTGCAATGGATTTGGGGGTTGCTCAGATCCCGAAATATCGCCGAGACAAGGTGCAGGCCTTTAGCAAACCACTCGCAGAGCGGCACGGTATTGTCCATGTGCGGTGGTCGCACGCTTAGACAATGCTCGGTCTGGCACGCCGCTTCAAAGAACCATTAGTGCAGCCTGGCGGGCTTTCGCGACTGCACCAAACAAGAACGGACAATCAGCTTACCCCGTTGGGTCCCTCCAGCACCTGCCTTATCTTCTTCGCCAGATCGGTGGGCACGTAGGGTTTGGATATCACATCAAACTCGTTGCCCCCTGCATCCGTACGCTCTAGCGAGTTTTCGGAATAACCAGTTGTCAGCAACACCTTCAAGGTGGGGTAAAAGCGCTTGGCTTCACGGGCCAGCATCACGCCGTTCATTCCACCGGGCATGATCAGGTCGGTGAAAAGCAGGTCAAATTTCTCTCCCTTGAGAATGGCAAGCGCCTCTTTGCCGCTGTAGGCCAGTCCGCACCTATAGCCGTATTCTTCCAAAACCATCCTGGCCAGTTCCGCGACGTCTGGACGGTCTTCCACAATCAGGACCCGCTCTCGGCCTGATTGCTCGACGATCACCTCCATGACGGGAAGGGTATTGAGCTGGCTGTCATCCACAGGGAAATACATCCGAATCGTTGTGCCGATGTTCTCTTCGGAATAAATCCGGGCTGTTCCTCCGGATTGCTTCATAAATCCGTACACCATGGAAAGGCCTAATCCAGAGCCCTTTCCTTCGTCTTTGGTGGTGAAGAAGGGATCCATCACTCGGTTGACGATGGAGGGCGGCATACCAGCGCCGTTGTCGGTAATAGCCACGCTGACATAACGTCCAGGCATCAATCCGTCATATGACGTGGAGGCCAGGTTCTGAATTTGTACGTTCTTGGTCTCCATGGTCAGACGTGGCTGCTGTCGTGATTCCATGGCATCACGGGCATTGATGAATATATTGAGCAACGCGACCTCCGTTTGGGTCGTGTCCACTCTGCAATTCCATAGATCACTTGCCAGAGAAAGCCTGATTTCGGTTCCGACCAACGTGCGTTCGGCCATTTCCTGCGATGAAGTGATGATGGCATTCAGGTTCACCACACGGCCCTGAAGCTTCTGTTTGCGCGAAAAGGCAAGCAGCTGTTGAGTGAGCGTTTTCGCCCGTTCAGCGGCGTCTCGCGCATTACCGGCACTGCGTAGAATCCGCTGTTGATCATAATGCGGTTTATCGGCGGTGCGCTGAATCATGTCCAGGTAACCAATCATCACCTGCAGCAGATTGTTGAAGTCGTGTGCGATGCCCCCTGTAAGCTGGCCCAGAGCTTCCATTTTCTGAGCCTGGCGCAGCCCATCTTCTGCATCACGCCGGCGGCTGACATCCAGCTGCGAGGCAAAGAAATAGATCAGCTCACCGGACTCGTTGTACACCGGCGAAATAAAAAGCGCGTTCCAGAAGGCCGAACCGTCTTTCTTGTAATTCACCAACTCAACGGCCACTTCGTTATTGGCAGCAATGGCCTCACGGACCTGCTTGACGGCAGCTGGATCGGTTTCTGGCCCCTGCAGGAATCGACAGTTGGAGCCCACGATTTCATCGCGGCTGTAACCGGTCATGTCGATGAATGCGTTGTTCGCGAAGATGATCGGGTTATCAGGCCGCTTGGGGTCTGTAACGATCATCGGCATGCGCGTGGTCTCCACGGCAGCGAAGAAGATGTTGTGATCTGATCCGCTGATGTCTCCGGTGGAGCTATCGTTTACACGTGTTGGGTGGCTCGCCATCGCTGCTCCGGCCTGTATCAAGCAGTACGCTATCTTTGAATAGTCTGTATATATGAACAGTGTTTAACGCTGTGGTGCAAGTTTTTGGCATATTGCATGCAATTGGTCGACATCAAACGGTTTGGGTAACCAGTGCACGCGATGGTCATCCAGTGACTCAGCGGTTGAGTGATAGCCGGAGGCGACGACAACGGGCGTCGAAGGCTGAAGTTGCTGAACTCGCTTGACCAACTCAATGCCGTCAATCTCTCCTGGCATCTGTAAATCCGTAATCAGTAACCGCGGAGGATAGCCGCAGCTTTCGATAAATCTCCAGGCAGCATCGGCATTGCTGAAAGGAGTAGCCGTGTAGCCATACATTTCAAGAACGTCGATCACCAGATTCAGGATCAGAAGCTCGTCTTCAACAACCAGGATGGAGTCCATTCGCAGCATTCCCGCTGAGGAGTGTTACGTTCCGACAGAATCTTGAGTGGTTGATTCCTAGTAATCACGTCGAACGGGCTGGTGGGATCGGTCCAACTGCAGCGATCAGGCCAAGTGAAACCGTAGATGGAACGATCCATCGACTAGACCACTTATCATGAAGAAGTGTTTCGTCCTCTCACGAATTTCGCTGACCTGCGGTGTGTAGCGTTCCGAGAACTGTTATTGTCAAATGGCCACTATGGCTCTGAGCGGCCAGCGACGCCGGCTCATCCTCGTGATCCAGGTGATATTTCATTCGATTGGCTGTTCTGCGGTAGCGACAGTGACTGCGATGCTGGGTCGAAGCCCGGTATTGCTAAGAACATACTAAAAGACATTCAGACAGGGATAGATCTTGAATGAAAGCGGATTTCAGCGATGCCCCGGAAAGGGTGACCCGACGACGTCGCAGCCGTAGCATTCGTAGCATTCGTAGCATTCGTAGCCTTGTCGCCTGTCTAGCAGTGGTGGGTATGGTGGCCGCCGCCGTTTTTTTGTTGATTGGCCGACCAGAGCCTCTTAGGTTCATCCCCCCATTAGGGATTACGTCCCAAGCGCTAGATGGAGACACCAATACAGGTTCTGTCTTACGATCCGAACCAGCGTCGCTTGACACTGTTGTGGACTCCGCTTACCGGCAAACCAGCTTTAACGATCAGAATTTTGAACCGACAGGCGCTCATAATATTGTCATCTATCATCCAAACTACGACGGTATCCATCGGATTGAACCGACGCAGAAGGTGAAACTGACGATCGTTCGGCAGACGCCTAGCATGAAGGATCGGGTGTGCTGGCCTTTTCGGCAGGGGAGTATCGAGTCTCGCAACTGTCGGCTTTCAGTAGGTCTCAAGCATCGAGGCTAGCGAGGGGGCGACTAGCGCGCCCCATTGCCTTACCGGGTGCTGTCATCCAGTGCGATAAGTCACTGCGCTTACCTCATCTCCAGAAACGCTAAATCTCCTTGAGCCCACAAGCCTGGACCCTTGATGCGGGGGCATTTGGGGCAGCGATCACCTGTTTGTTGAGGGCTTGCCGACGTTCTCTGTGTAATCCGCCTATCTTAAGTTATCCACCTGCGGGCCGATTACTGGGTAATCCCTTCCCTTTTCGGCGAGTACCGTTATGTCTTGGTTAACCAATCTCAAGTTGAAGTCCAAGCTTCTAACCGCCTTTGGCTTGTGTGCGTTGATCACTGTCGTCGTAGCGGCACTCGGCAAGTCGGGTATCGCCGGACTCTACGAACAGGTTCAAGGCATCACCGGTAATAATCTGGTATCGATCAAAAAAACCGATGCAGTTAAGGCTAACCTCATCGGTACCAATCGGGATCTCTATAAAGCGATTGTGCTCACCACTTCAAATGCCGAACAGTCCGATATCGACGCCGTTTTCGAGTCATATCGCATGAATCAAGCTGAGGCCTTGGCCTCGTTCAAGGCGTATCGGGCCACGCCGCTGGAGGCTGACGAGCGCGCAGCTGGTGATGATTTCGAACGCGATTGGCCGACGTACATTGCGGCGGTGGACGCAGGTATTGCTGCACTCAAAAACGGTGATGCAGGATCGGCCAAAAGAATCGCCAACGACGTGGTAACGCCGGTATACAAAAAGCTCATGAGTGAGGTATCGATCATCATTGAGTCGAACTCCCGTCAAGCTAATGAATCGACGCAGGCCGCTGCCAGTACAAATTCGCAAGTCACCTGGACTCTGATCATTGGATGTTTGGTGGCCGTCGCGTGTGCGATTGCCCTTGGGATGATTGTAACGGCGATGATTACTCGACCGATTTATCGATCTGTGGAAGGAGCCGGACGTGTTGCTATTGGTGATCTTACTCAGACCATCGAGGTGCGCGGTAAGGATGAAACGGGTCAGCTCCTCAAGTCGCTATCTGACATGCAGAGTGGCCTCAAAAACACTGTACACCAGATTGCTGATGCGGCTAACCAGTTGGCGTCGGCGGCAGAGGAGCTGACTGCGGTTACGGAGGATAGTACGCGCGGATTAGTCACGCAGAACGGCGAAATCCAACAAGCAGCCACCGCTGTCAACGAAATGACAGCGGCTGTGGAGGAAGTAGCACGAAACGCAGTCAGTACGTCGCAGATATCCAATCAAACCGCTGAAGATGCAATGAAGGGGCAAAAACAGGTTCAGCAGGCGGTTACAGCCATCAACACCGTGACAGAGGTAATCAACGATTCGACACAGCGTGTCGAAGCATTGGCTGAACAGATCCATGACATCACCAAGGTTCTGGAGGTCATAAGCGGTATCGCCGAGCAAACCAACCTGCTTGCCCTCAATGCTGCGATCGAAGCTGCTCGGGCCGGCGAACAAGGCCGAGGTTTTGCCGTAGTCGCGGACGAGGTGCGAGCCTTAGCTCACCGCACTCAAACTTCAACAGGTGAAATCGAAGCCATGATCAGTCGGGTGCGAAATGGTGCCGACGAAGCTGTGCATGCGATGGGCAAAAGCCGGACTCTTGTGCAAAACACACAGTTGCTAGCGACCGAAGCCGGATTGGCATTAGAGCGAATCAGCAATGGGGTAAGTCAAATCAACGAGCGTAATCTGGTCATTGCCAGCGCTGCAGAAGAGCAGGCCCAAGTAGCGCGGGAGGTGGATCGCAATCTGGTGAACATCCAGGACCTATCCACGCAGACGGCTGCAGGCGCGAATCAGACCAGTGCCTCTAGCCAAGAGCTGTCGCGGCTAGCGATGTCGTTCAATAGTTTAGTGGGGCAATTCAAGCTTTAGCAGAGGCTCCCGAACGTATAGGAAGGAAAAACGGCTACCGTCCCACGTCCCGATGGATTTGCTGGCTGCTGAGCGCCGGCGTGAGCCGGGGCCTTTACTCTATCGGCGGTAACGCTTTGAGAGGAGCTGTTGAGGCAAGACTACGTAGCGGCGGTTGCAAACCACCACTTGGAAGTCCCGGCGCATTGACCTTTTCGACCCGTTCATCGGACTTAACGCTTAAATGTAAGCTTGGTTTGTCCAATCAGTTACATGCACTCAAATGCTCAGACATCGCTCAGACAGGTCTGATCGTCACGACAGGAATTACCTTATGAGCACCATCATTCTTGTCGAGGATGAGCAGGACATATTGACCATCATGGTCGAAATTCTGGAAACGGAAGGCCATAGAGTCAAAGCATTTTGCGAGGCAGATTCAGCCTGGAGTCACATTCAGCATAATGGTTTCGATGCAGATCTGTTGATCACTGACCTAAGAATGCCTGGCAGGATCGACGGGCTTGAGCTGGTCCAAAGGCTTCATGACCTGGTACCGCAGGTGCCTGTAGTCGTCGCCTCAGGTTTCCATGCTGCGGTAAACACGTTGGACTATGATCATGTGCACTGGTTGAACAAGCCATTCACCTTGACTCAGCTGCAGGCGATTTGCCAAAAGCTGACCGCGCACTGATCAACTGGATTTGCCCGGAGCCTCGGAAATTTCCTCCAGATAACGCGGCAGGTAGATACAGACTGTCGTGCCTTCACCCACGCTCGACCAGACGCGCACCTGACCACCCGATTGCTTGGGAAAGCCATAGACCATCGAAAGGCCAAGTCCGGTGCCCTGGCCGACGGGCTTGGTGGTGAAAAACGGCTCAAATATATGGGCCAGGGTTCCGGGCGGAATGCCCGACCCAGTGTCTTTGACATAAATGCACAAATACTGGCCTTCAGCGAGACCTTCACCTTGCGCTGTGTATTCGTCTATCTGCTGGTTGGTCGTATTGAGCGTGATGCGACCGCCGTCGGGCATTGCATCCCGGGCGTTTATACAGAGATTTAAAAGTGCATTTTCAAGCTGGCTGGCATCGACATAGGCCAGCCACAGGTTTGAATCGCCATGAGCATCGAGCTCGATGTTTTGCCCCATCAGAGGCCGAGCGAAATCGGCTATTTCGTGCATCAAGTTGTTGACGTCGGTGGGCAGCGGCTCCAAGGTTTGACGACGCGAAAACGCAAGCAGCCGATGCGTCAGTGCCGCAGCGCGATCGGTGAAGCTTTGTGCCATCGTTATATACCTGTCGAGGTCCAACACTCGGCCTTGGGCCACACGCAATTTCAGCAAGCCCAGGGAGCCTGAGATACCTGTAAGCAAGTTACTGAAGTCGTGAGCGATACCTCCAGTCAACTGACCCACTGCTTCCATTTTTTGTGACTGGCGCAGCTTCTCTTCCAGCTCCATGAGCAGGGCTGTACGGCTCATTTCACGCTGTTCTAGAGCTTCATTGAGCAGCCTCAATTTCGCCTCGGTATCACGGAGTGTATGGCAGGTGCGTTCGAGGTCCTGCTCGCGCGTTCGCAGTGCTTCTTCAGCAATGGTACGTTCGAGCAGGTCAGCTGCCTGTCGCGCCAGAATATCCAGCAGTTTCAGATCCCGCTCGGAGGGATGATGCGCATCGCGCCAGTGAGTCGATATCATCCCCAACAACAGGCCGGAGCGTGACAGTAGTGGTGTGCTCTGCGCCGATCGTATGCCCGTCTTACGAAAAGCCAACAAGTCTTCGGTCCCGGCGATTTCTGCCCATTCCTCGAAATCCGGAATGATGGCCCGCTTACCCAGCTTGAGCGCCTGAGTACAACTGCTATGAGCCGTTGGGCTGACCCACTGCCAGAAGCCAATCGCTTCCGGGGACAATCCTCGCGAGCAAAGTAGCTGAAGTTTGCCACCGTGGCCCGACGCGTGGCCCTCGGGGCAAAGCAGTTGCATTGTTCCGAATTGAGAGCCGGTAATGGACACTGCGGCGTCTACGATCTTGCCGTATAGCGTCTCCAGGTGTTGTTCACCGATCAACTCGGTACTGATCGCGTGCAGTAACGCGATATCTGATGGTACATCTGTCGCGGTGACCGAAGAGGCGGGGTGAGCCTCCAGCTGACGGGGAGCAGATTGAGCGGGCATGACAACCTCTGCTGACGCTGGAGTAGACGCGAAGTCTAGCATTTGCAGTACTTTCCGCGACAGCAGCCGCCTTTGCCTCCGTATTTTAGTTGGGGAGAGAATGATTGCATTCCCCCAATTTCGTCCTGCTGGTGTGCTGACTGATATTCGATAACCGTCTTAACGGTCGCACGCTTGTTTTCGTAGCGTCGGTATCTACGCGGCTTCATACTGGAAGCCCTAAGCTTTAACGCTTGCCTCCCTATTAAGGTTTAAAAAATGGCCTCGTTGCGCCCAGTGATATCAACCGGCAACGTCGGATTCGATTCAGTGTTGAGAGGAGGCCTACCCAACAATCGGCTTTACCTTCTGGAAGGAACGCCTGGGTCAGGCAAAACTACGCTTGGCCTTCAGTTTTTGCTGGAGGGAGTAAAAGCCGACGAGTCCGTCCTGTACATTACCCTTTCAGAAACGAGCGAAGAGTTGGAAGGCGTCGCGCATTCGCATGGCTGGACTTTGGACGGCATTGACCTTTTTGAGCTTTCTTCAACCGAGGAGGTGCTGGGCGCAGGTTATGAACAGTCCATCCTGCACCCTTGGGAGGCAGAACTGGGTGACATCATCAAGCTAATCCAGGAGCGAGTGGACAGGATAAAGCCGAAAAGGGTGGTATTTGACAGCCTTTCCGAGATGCGCCTTCTGGCTCTGGATCCTTTGCGTTATCGCCGTCAGGTGTTAGCCCTAAAACAGTATTTTGCTGGTCGGGACATAACCATCCTGCTGGTGGACGATCTTACGGCTTCGAATGGGGAAAGAGACAACCACCTTCACAGTCTTTGTCATGGCGTCATCACCCTTGAACGGCTGACTCTGGATTTCGGAGCCGCCCGCAGGCGCCTTCAAATACAAAAATTACGCGGCGTTGATTTCGTTGCGGGCTTTCACGACTTCACTATCCGCAAGGGCGGACTCGAAGTGTATCCGCGGCTAATCGCGGCCACCCATCATGTGCCGTTCGCCGCAGAGCCTGTAGGTAGTGGGGTTGCTGCTCTGGATGAACTATTGGTAGGAGGTCCACTAAGGGGGACTAGCACCCTAGTAACCGGGCCTGCCGGCTCTGGCAAAACCACTATTGCGCTGGCTTATCTTGCAGCGGCTTGCAGTCGGGGTGAGAACTGCACTATCTACGAATTTGACGAGCGCGTCGCTACTCTGGTTTTGCGTGCGGATAGCATGGGGATGGATTTGAGTAGTCACATTTCCAGCGGTCGCCTGGTCATTCAACAAATCGACCCGGCAGAGATCTCACCAGGTGAATTTTCCTGGCGCGTGCGCACCGAAGTTGAAGAGCGCAACTGCACCATGATCGTGGTTGATAGCCTGAACGGCTACTTGGCAGCGATGCCGCAGGAGCAGCAGCTGATCTTGCAGATGCACGAATTGCTTTCCTATCTCAGCCAGCTTGGCGTGGTCACATTCCTGATCAACCCTCAGCACGGCCTGGTTGGCTCAATGTCAACAAATCTCAATATTTCTTACGTTGCAGACTCAGTGATCCTTATCCGGTTCTTTGAGGCGCAGGGACGGCTGCGTAAAGCAATTTCTGTCCTGAAGAACCGTAGTGGTGCCCATGAAGACGCGATTCGGGAGCTTCGCATTGACTCGAAAGGCGTGCGCGTTGGTGAACCACTGGCCAATTTCCGTGGCGTGTTGACTGGAACGCCGGAGTACTTCGGCGCAGACCTGCCCTTGATGGAAGAACGAAAGCGTGTCGACTGAGCGATTCTCTGAAGGTAGAAATCTGCTTGTGGTGGCTCCCTTCCAGGGAGATGCAATTGCTTTGCGCAAGCTCTTCGGCCAGACCTACCCGATTGAAATCCATAGTGATTTGCACTCACTTTCGGCGGCAGTCGGTGAAAGCACTGGTCTTGTGATACTCACCGAGGAGAGTCTTTCCGGTGAGGTACTTAGCCTTGGAGCAGCACTCGACCTTCAACCACGCTGGTCCGAGATTCCAATCATCCTCCTCGCGTCCAATAAAAGCCGGTCTGGCCGAGACACCGAGATGGCTCGGCGCAGGCTCCCTAAATCGGCGGGGCACGTGATCGTACTGGAACGCCCGATCAGTTCGGCATCGTTGTTGAGTGCTACAGCTGCAGCATGGCAGTCGCGTATGCGCCAATTCGAAATGCGCGAGAGTATTGAGCAACTGGCGGAGGAGAGGAGGCGATTACATATCCTGCTTGAAAATATTCCAGTGGGCGTGTGCTTCATGGACATGCAAGGGACCGCACTCGTTAGCAATCCCTTGTATCGGCACTATGTGCCGGGAGGCATCATCCCTTCTAGACAACCGGAAGTCGCTACTATGTGGGTAGGGCTTGATGCTCATGGCAGGCAGTTGGAGCCCGATATGTTTCCGGGTGCTAGAGCGCTGAGAGGAGACCCGGTAGCTGGCTTGGATTTTTACCATCGCCTAAATGACGGCACAGAGTCATGGATGCGTGTCAGTGCTGTTCCTTTATACGATGAAAAGAAGTCCATCATCGGTGCAGCTTCTGTGATCGTCGACATCAACGAGGAGAAGCAAGCTGAACTGACTCTGCGCAGGTTCAATGAAGAGCTTGAGATTCAGGTTGAAGCGAGGACTCGTCAGTTAAACGCGGCTGTCGAGCAGCTCAAGGCCGAGAGTGAAGAACGTGCGCGCGCCGAGGAGCAATTGCGCCAATCCTTGAAAATGGAAGCAGTGGGGCAGTTGACCGGTGGCATTGCCCACGACTTCAACAATATGCTGACGGGCGTTATCAGCGCGCTCGACCTTGTGAAACTTCGAATGAACAAGGGCCGCCTGGAAGGTATTGATAGGTTTATGGACGCAGCGCAGAGTTCAGCGCAAAGAGCTGCGTCTCTGACGCACCGTCTGCTTGCCTTCTCTCGACGCCAGTCGCTGCATCCAAAAGCAGTTTCGGTCAATGAGCTTATCCGATCGCTCGCTGATCTACTCAAGCGTACGGTTACGGAGAACATCGTTCTCAAGGTTGAGCTGAGCCTGGACCAACTCTGGGTTTTTGTGGACTCCAACCAGTTGGAGAACGCGGTTCTCAACCTGGTCATCAACGCACGAGACGCCATGCCTGATGGCGGTGAATTAACCATTGCCACCTTCCTTGATGCGGGAACAGGTACAAGCCCTTTCCAGCACGTCTGCCTGCAGATACGTGATACCGGCTATGGCATTCCAGAAGATCTCCTAAACAAGGTTACTGAGCCGTTTTTCACTACCAAACCTATAGGCCAGGGTACTGGCTTGGGATTATCCATGGTTTATGGATTCGCTAAACAGAGCAACGGTGGTCTGTCCATCGAGAGTAAAACCGGCGTAGGAACTGTCGTTTCAATCTGTTTACCGGAACATCAGGGGGTCGAAGAAGATCATCCGAGCGCCGCCTTGCAGTTCACCGCAGGACAAGGTCAGACCATCCTTCTGGTTGAAGATGATGACTCTGTTCGCCTGATCAATCAGGAAGTGCTGAAAGAGCTTGGATATCGGGTGTACGAGGCCCGCAGTGGTGAAGAAGCCCTGAAGGTGTACAACGATTTGCAAAATGTGGACCTCTTGCTTACCGATGTCGGATTGCCGGGCATGAACGGGCGTCAGTTAGCCGAGATTCTTCAACAACGTAAGCCGCGTCTTCCAGTACTGTTCCTCACAGGGTATGCAGAGGGGGCTATGGTGCGGGCCGATTTTCTAGGCCCTTTCATGCAGCTACTCACTAAACCACTAGCTTTAGACGTGCTTGCCAGCCGAGTGGCAGAGATGATCGCGGAGCCGGATGCGAGGGTCGAAACCTTGGCAGATGGCCTTGGCCGTGTCTGAAACGTCGACTGGTAGTAACCCAGCACCTCCTGCAGTCCAAAATTCCCTGTGCATTGCTGATCACCGATTTTACTTTGCTAGGTCAGCTTGATGTCAAAGAGCTCGCGATGATGGTGCAGCAGCGCTGGCCAAATACCCCGACTATAGAGACCACAGTCTACGGAGCCGAAGTGAGCCGTGATCTGCCTGCCAGAGTTGCTTTCCTGCAAAAGCCTTGGAGTTTGGATCAGCTGGTTCAAACAGCTAGGCACATGCTCAAAACCGCCACTAATCGCAGCTAGACATTTACAGGGCTAGCGAGTGCAGATCATGTGCTGCGGTGGTGTAAACGTCCACCTGTTAGCCTAAATAGGAGAAGCCCGTGGTCTGCCGCCTGCTCAATTCCCGATATGATCCCCGACGTATGATTCGAGCGATAGGGCTGCCCCTGCAGTTGCAGGAGGGTCTACAAACATGTGTTGAGCAGATCGTGAGTGCGCAGGACCTCATAGAGCTGAGTCACGCTCATGGCCGTGCTCTAGGCCTGAGCACCGGATTCGGGATGGTGAACGCAATTACCCATACGCATTTCAACCTGCTGGGTGAGATCTATCAGCGAGCCTTCGACGATCGCCTTGTAATGCTGAAGAGGTCAGCATTCATTTTGTCAAATAACGTATTTCGATAAACTATGCCAATCGGCAGCCGCCGGGCAGGAAAGACCGTGCGTGCCGACCTCTCCGCAAGGAAGTATCGAACTGGGACACTGCCGCGCCGGAGTTGGCAAGCGAGGCGGACGAGGTGATCAAGGACATTCAGCAGAGTGCTAACAGTGTGGTAGCAGCCGTTGAGCAGTTCTCGGGCCAAGCCAGATAGCGATGGATTTAAAATCAGGCTTGCCCAGCAACTCGCATTAACCACTCGGTTAAGCGCGATATCTAGGTGATCCTATGCTCGATGCTCTCAAACAATCCATTCGTAATCTGCACCTGGCTCACTGGGCCAGCCTTGAAGATGAATGTGATGCATTACTCATCAGGATTGAGCAAGCCCGAAGAACACGTGTTGTGACTGACGAGCAGGCCATGCAGCTGGTCTATGATGTCCGAAACGAACGCTCACGTTGCTTTCGCAGCGTGAATCGTTGTCGCATCAAGGGCTCCGCTTCAAGTTGATTTTCCTTTGACCCCAGTTCACCAGGTGCGGCTTTTCGAGACGGGACCGACCGACTGAATGACCGATCCCCGTTCAGTTCAGCTTTCCGCGGTTGTGGTTATGGTTCTTCTCAAGTATGCCCTGATGCTCGGCTATCAAGACAGGTCGATAACGTTTGTCTGATGCAGCCGGTAAGCATCAGGCATTGACTGACCCTCTACAGCATTGCGACCTTTGCTTTTAGCGAGATAGAGAAGTCGATCTGCTTCAGCCAGGGCGGCTGTATAGGAATCCTTTGCAGGTGAATTAATCGCCACCACGCCGGAACTGATCGTTAGGATGCCCAGCGAGCTGCCGGCGTGATCAATGAGTGCACTGGCGATGGACAATCTGACATTTTCGGCGACGCTCAAAGCGCCGGCCAGATTCGTCTCAGGCAGCAGGACCACAAATTCCTCCCCACCATACCGTGCGGCAAGATCGCCCGGCCGATTGACGCAGGTCCCGATGATTTCTGCCACTTGCCTCAGGCAGTCGTCACCCTGCAGATGGCCATAGTGGTCGTTGTATTGTTTGAACCAATCAATGTCCAACAGAATAATCGCTATGGTTGAGTTATTTCGCCTGGCCCGGCCCCACTCCTGTTGGAAGGTAGCATCGAAACGCCGTCTGTTGGCCAGATGCGTCAAGCTATCAGTCTGAGCGATAATCTCCAGTTCATTTCTGGCGACGTTCAAATCACCCTCCGCGGTGATTAGCTGCTGGATCTGCCGGTATAGCAGAATGCCCAGCAAGCACAGAGTCAACGTGATCATGCCGATCAAAGCCATGGATCTGTATGCATAAACCCACCAGGGCGCGAAGACATGTTGGTACGACACACCTGCAGCTGCAACGATGGGTAGGCCGGACACCCGTCGATAGGCATATATCCTTTCCACGCCATCCACCACAGACTTGATTACGGCAGCGCCATTTTCGCTGTATGGCAGATAGCGGGTAAATATATCCCCCTTGGCCACATTGGTCGTCATCAGTGCAGTCAATGTTGGCCGGCGAGCCAGCAGATCACCATTGTTCAATGCGAGAAAGATAACGCCTTTGTCGTCTACATCCATTCGCTCGAAGAACGCTTGAAAATATGCGACCGGGACCGTCGCCAATGCGACGCCTGCAAACTCCCCATCAGGAGTATTGATACGCCGACTGATCGGGATAACCATATCTCCCGTACTGCGGCTTTTTACAATTGAGCCAACGTGAATGGATTCATCGGTATTGTCGCGGTGATAGGCAAAATAGGCGCGGTCGCCGTTGTTTTTTTCCTGCACACTGTGCGCAAAGGAATTGGCGACCCACTGACCTTGGGCATCGTAGATAAACAGCCCTTGAAGCCCTGCCACGTTTATCACGTCCTGAGCCATTACCTTCGTCAGTCGTGACGAATGTTCTCCCGTTACACCATCGTTTTCCACACGTTCGACAAGATCACGCAGCGTATTGTCAGCTTGGCGTATTGTGTCTTGAGCTTGCTGTTCAGCAGCTAGAACAATGTTTGAAACTGCAATCTTGGCGTTAGCGATGCGCTCAAGTCTGGATTGATTCATCTGCCACGCGGCAGCAAGCATCAACGATAAACATACTAGCGCAATGAAGCCAATCAGCGCCCTGGTGAGCGCCGAGGGTGAAAGCCTCGGTAAGGTAAAATATGGAGGCTTCATAGGTTGTCATCAAATTGGCGGTCGAATGGTGTATGCAGTTTTTGTACCCGAGCTGAGTGGACGGGCGCCGAGCGAGCATCTCCAGGCCATCGCGGTGGACCGAGGTAGTAGAACCAATTTCGCTTTGGCGTCGACTAAATCGAAGGACGGAGACAGGCCGCGACCGCCCCCAAACATGGCCCTCCGCCGGCTGCGAGCCGCCAAGGCTCAGCTGCTAAGGGCCTTGGCTAGGGTGAGAGGATCCAAACCTAAACCTGCCCGCCAAGCGCGCTGCTTCTGAGGGAGATACTCAAGGTTTCACTCGTCCCGTCGATAGCATTTCATGACAATGCGAGTGTCTGGGATGTCCATCTGCCGGTCACAAACGAGAATCCAGCAAGGAGAAAAGCCGATGAGGGCTCTTGAGCAAGTCAAGAGTGAATCGGGATCTTGGACCCATGGCGGTCACTTGGACCCAGCAATGCCAACCAACCATTGTGTGGAAGCTGGGACGGACGCTGTCTGATGCTTAATGAAGAGCGGGTCGGCTGGGTGGCCTTGCCCACAGGCGCAGTTTCTCAGGGCAAACTACTGGGCCGTACGCTATTTCGGCGATAGCTCCAACCTTCGTTGGCCTGCCAATAAAAATGAAGCTCCCTAGAAAAAGCAATCTTTTCTATTGAATGAATAGACAGGTTCTATAACCGACGCAATGGCTGTATGGGATGATGGCCATATGATATTACGTGCTGTTAGCTTGGCCTGTGAGGCTGCCCATGACCTATTTACGCTTACCCAGTCCATCCCGTCTGATACAGCTACTTTTTCTCACCCTGCTTACCGTCATGGCCCTTTCCATTCTCTGGGAGTTCGAGCTGGAGGCAGGGGTGATGCGGGGGCTTGGCCTTCACTATGACGGTATTTTTGAGGAAGGAGAAAGGTTACGTTTCGTACTGACATCTACGGGTTTTTCACTGATCGCCTTGATCGGGCCGGGAGTGATGCTCATGAAAATGATCAGTAATGCCCGACGCAATTACCTTCAACTCGAAGGGTTGCAGTTCCACACAGAGAAGCTGGCAAGGTACGACTCACTCAGCGGCCTGCTCAATCGGCGTGCCTTTATGGAGCTTGTAAACGAGCAACTCGCTCAGCTGGAACCTGTGATTGTGATGCTGATCGACCTTGACTATTTCAAGGCGGTTAACGATCAGCGCGGGCATGCAACGGGTGACGCAGTGCTCATTGAGGTAGCGAAACGACTGGAGGAGATTGCAATCAAGTACGGCTGCATCGCTTCGCGTCTAGGAGGCGATGAATTCTGCGTCGTATTTACCAGCCGTAGAGAGGAACGCGAGCTGGGCCTCATTGCCGCAGATGTGATTTCGCGAATAGGGGACCCTATGCTCGAGAAGCTTCGACCCTTCCGACAGGGAGCTACAGTTGGCATCTCTCGTTCGTGGGTCGACGCTACCGAAACCTCAGCGCTATTGCACTGCGCAGATGTAGCAATGTACAGGGGTAAGGTTACGGGTCGTTCAACCTACCATTTTTACGAAACAGAGCATGGGCTCCAATATCAGGCTCAAATCGATGAAGACGCTGCGCTTAAACAAGCAGTGGAACTGAATGAGATTGTTCCATTCTATCAGCCTATTGTTGCACTGCCTTCTCAGGAAGTCGTCGGATTTGAGATCTTGGCCAGATGGCTCAAGCCAGATGGGAGCACTGGGATGCCTGCTGATTTTATTCCAGCGCTCGAACGCCTAGGGTTGATCCCCATGATGACTCAATCTCTCGTCAAGCAAGCTTGTAGTGCTGCCAGGGACTGGGACGATAACCTTCATCTTTCGCTGAACGTCAGTGCAGCAATGATCACCGATGAGCTTTTTCCTGATCGGTTCCTAGAGCAGTTGCGTCATGAGCAGTTTCCATTTGACCGCTTTGAGGTCGAAATAACCGAAGAGGCCTTGGTCGGTAATATCGAAGCGGCCGAGCGCAACCTGAACAGACTTCACGCACATGGCATCACAGTGGCACTTGATGACTTCGGCACTGGCTACTCAGGTCTTTATCATTTGACACGTTTGTCCATTGATAAAATCAAGATAGACCGATCTTTTTTTGAGAACGGTAAGACTGATCATCGTCCAATGGTAGAAGCCATTTTAGGGATGGCACGTAGCCTGAATATGAAAGTGACCGCGGAAGGCATCGAGGATTTTCACTCACCCTTCCTTCCATCTTGGCTGGCCAGCAATGGGTGTAACTATGCTCAGGGGTATCACTACGGTCGGCCCCAGGCTCACGTTTCACGCTCCGTAGCTGGAGTTTCGGGTCCTGAAGTTCTATCGCGGCTGTAGCTGGGCGTGCAGCAAAATTGACGGGCTCTAGCTGGTCCAAAGGCTGCATGACCTGCTACCTCAGGTGCCTATAGTCATCGCCTCAGGTTTCCATGCTGCGGTAAACACGCTGGACTATGATCAGGTGCATTGGGTGAACAAGCCATTCACGTTGATTCAGCTGCAAGCGATTTGCCAAAGACTGACCGCACACTGATCAACTGGCTTTGCCCGGAGCCTCGGAAATTTCCTCCAGATAACGCGGCAGGTAGATACAGACTGTCGTGCCTTCACCCACGCTCGACCAGACGCGCACCTGACCACCCGATTGCTTGGCAAAGCCATAGACCATCGAAAGGCCAAGTCCGGTGCCCTGGCCGACGGGCTTGGTGGTGAAAAACGGCTCAAATATATGGGCCAGGGTTCCGGGCGGAATGCCCGACCCAGTGTCTTTGACATAAATGCACAAATACTGGCCTTCAGCGAGACCTTCACCTTGCGCTGTGTATTCGTCTATCTGCTGGTTGGTCGTATTGAGCGTGATGCGACCGCCGTCGGGCATTGCATCCCGGGCGTTTATACAGAGATTTAAAAGTGCATTTTCAAGCTGGCTGGCATCGACATAGGCCAGCCACAGGTTTGAATCGCCATGAGCATCGAGCTCGATGTTTTGCCCCATCAGAGGCCGAGCGAAATCGGCTATTTCGTGCATCAAGTTGTTGACGTCGGTGGGCAGCGGCTCCAAGGTTTGACGACGCGAAAACGCAAGCAGCCGATGCGTCAGTGCAGCAGCGCGATCGGTGGAGTTCTGTGCCATCGTTATGTACCTGTCGAGGTCTAACACTCGGCCCTGTGCCACACGCAATTTCAGCAAGTCCAGGGAGCCTGAGATACCCGTGAGCAAGTTACTGAAGTCGTGAGCGATACCTCCAGTCAACTGACCCACGGCTTCCATTTTTTGTGACTGGCGCAGCTTTTCTTCCAGCTCCATGAGCAGGTCTGTACGGCTCATTTCCCGCTGCTCCAGAGCTTCATTGAGCAGCCTCAGTTTTGCCTCGGTGTCACGGAGCGTATGGCAGGTGCGTTCGAGATCCTGCTCGCGCGCTCGGAGTGCTTCTTCAGCAATGGTACGATCGAGCAGGTCAGCTGCCTGTCGCGCCAGAATATCCAGCAGCTTCAGATCCCGCTCGGAGGGATGATGCGCATCGCGCCAGTGAGTCGATATCATCCCCAACAACTGACCAGAGCGTGAGAGCAGTGGGGTGGTCTGCGCCGATCGTATGCCCGTTCTGCGAAACGCCGACAAGTCTTCAGTACCGGCAATTTCTGCCCATTCCTCGAAATCCGGAATGATGGCCCGCTTACCCAGCTTGAGCGCCTGAGTACAACTGCTATGAGCCGTTGGGCTGACCCACTGCCAGAAGCCAATCGCTTCCGGGGACAATCCTCGCGAGCAAAGTAGCTGAAGTTTGCCACCGTGGCCCGACGCGTGGCCCTCGGGGCAAAGCAGTTGCATTGTTCCGAATTGAGAGCCGGTAATGGACACTGCGGCGTCTACGATCTTGCCGTATAGCGTCTCCAGGTGTTGTTCACCGATCAACTCGGTACTGATCGCGTGCAGTAACGCGATATCTGATGGTACATCTGTCGCGGTGACCGAAGAGGCGGGGTGAGCCTCCAGCTGACGGGGAGCAGATTGAGCGGGCATGACAACCTCTGCTGACGCTGGAGTAGACGCGAAGTCTAGCATTTGCAGTACTTTCCGCGATAGCAGCTGCCTTTTGCCTCGTACGTCAGCCCAGCGAGAAAGGTTGCTTACCCATTACCTTCCTGCAGGTGAAAGAGTGAACATTCACGACCACCCTTTGAAACGGTGGGGAGCCCATCAACACCAGGGCAATCACTGCACCAAACTCAGATCCGAGCTAGGCACCTGACCTGGTGCTTTAGCGTGAACTAAGCACTGTGCTGAGCTCAGGACCCATAGAGCGCGAAATTAACGTCCTTGCTCTCCATGACTCCGCCCAAGCACCCCGGGGCTTTTTGATTGGTCCAGTAAAGGTTGGTGCGCTTGATTACGGCCTCTGCGGGAGGCGCGCCCGTTTGCGTCATGTCTTCGTCCATACCGGCCCATGGCCTGCAACGAAATGGCTTTAATAGCGTTACACCACACGCGCTGTGGACCAACGGAACCTAAGGAGCAGGTATGACCAAAATTTCAGGCATCAAGAAAGTCACCAGCTATACGGATTTACAGGTCACGAGTGCCAGTAGCCAGGTCAGCAAGAACGCGATCGAACTCATCGTGCAGGGTACGCCTGGCAACGACTACATACGTGGTGGGCTGGCCAATGAACTGCTGATGGGTGGAGGCGGCAACGACCACCTAGTCAGCGGGGGTGGCAACGATGTGATGGTCTCCAGTGCCGGATACGACGGCATGGACGGCGGCGCCGGTAATGATGTATTCCGCTTCGACCGCCTCGGCGACAGCTATATCAAGGACGGAGGCGAGTATACCGACACCATCAACTATTTCGATCCCGCCCACGATATCCTCGACGTGTCGGCTCTGGGCTATAGCCATTTAGGCAATGGTTATGGCGATACCTTGCACATCCGTAGCGAGCCTCTGCGCGGCATTTACATTTTGGAAAGCTACGAGCGAGACGGTAATGGCAAACATTTTGCCGTGCAGTTTCTGGCCAATAGCGGCCTTATTACCGATGCCAACTTCCAGCCGCTGATCAACGGCACTTCGCACAACGATCTGCTCGAAGGCACACACGCCAGCGAATCCCTGAAGGCCGGCACTGGCCGCGATACCGTCGAAGCAGGTGCGGGCAATGACCGGCTATTCGGCGGCACCGGCGGCGATACCCTGAGCGGCGGAGCAGGTGCAGACAACTTCGTGTATACCCGGCTCAGCGACAGCTACCGTAATGATGCCAGCGGTAGCTACAGCAGCCGCGACCTAATCACCGACTTCAGTGGCAGCGGCCATGACATGATCGACGTGTCCGCATTGAGCTTCACCGGGCTGGGCAACGGCTACAATGGTACGCTGAAGGTGGTCCTCAACTTGGCCGGCGATACCACCGCGCTTAAATCGCTGGAGCCCGATGCCAACGGCAACCGCTTCGAAATTCTGCTCAGCGGGAACCACGTCAGTGAGCTCAATGCCAGCACCGTGCTGTTCGCCCCGCCCAGTGACGCGACCGCCGTGACCACCCCGCAGCCGATCACACCAGTGAATCTGGCCGGCGACGACAAGGCGAACATCCTGTATGGCTACTGGGGCAACGACACGCTGGCCGGCGGCGCCGGAAACGACACGCTGGCCGGCGGCGCCGGAAACGACACGCTGGAGGGTAACGCCGGCGACGATGTGCTGACCGGTGGGTTAGGCGCGGACAAGCTCACTGGCGGTACAGGCAACGACCGGTTCGTGTTCACGAGCAGCGCCGACAGCTATGCCGGCAGCAGCGACCTGATCACTGACTTCATCTGGGGCCAGGACAAGCTCGACGTCGCTGCGCTCGGCGTGACCGGTTTGGGAGACGGCCGTGACGGTACCTTGCGCATGACCTACGATGAAAACACTGATCGTACCTACCTGCGCAGCGGCGAAGCGGGGGCCGATGGGCACACTTTCCAGGTCACGCTAGCCGGATTCGACTACACGCAGTTGATCACCAATGCCGATTTGGTGGTTGCCGATAAGGCAGAGGTGGTCCTCATCGGCCACACCACTATTGACATTGACCACGTGGGCTAACGCTGCCTGAGCAACAGGGCTATCAGCACGCAACTTTGGCTTACGCAACCGCTACGGTGTGCGTGCTGGACGGCAGCTGTGGAGCCCAAAGCAGCCGCTCCAACTGAGAGCCTTTGCCACCTGCTACCGCTACCTGCGTGGAACGGGGTTTACGTTAAATACTGATTCCACCCGGCTGGTATCTTTGCTGGATAATCCCTGCCCGGTGACCGTCCAGAAACCAATGCCGGTGCCCACCGGCATCAGCATGTTTTCTGGTGAGAAAGCACGTATTTCGAAGCGTTGGGCTGACGCACGTTCGCTAAGCTAGTCCACTTCAACGAACCGCCAAAAGGTGGTCACCTGCAGCTTGGGAACAACCTGCTGCATTTGTTGCCGAGTTACGTGCCACATTTCACAACATGCGCTGACGGGGTCTTGCCTTTTCAGACCTCACCCCCCAAGCGTTGATAGCGTCGCTCAAAGGCTTCGGCACCCCCTTCCATTACCTGGCAAACCTCCTGCCTCATATCCTGCTCCTGTAGCGAACCGGTTTGCTTCACATGGCACTGGTTGTTGAAGTCCAGCACATGGATAAGCTCAGCATCACCATTGACTACGATGTTAGGGTTGTGAGTCACGATTATCAGCTGCCGGCGCTGTTTGTTAGATCGGATCTGCTGAACAACCAGCCCGTAGATCAGGTGGTTGTCCAAGTCATCCTCCGGCTGGTCGAGCACCAAGGGCTCGCCCCCATGGGCCAGCAAAAATGCCAGCATGGCGGCTGCGCGCTGACCTGCAGACGCCTGACTGATGGATTGGAAATCACGGCCATTACCTTTGCGACTGTATTCCACCTTTAGACCGTCCTCAGGGAACCAGCACAGCAGGTGGTCCATGTATTCGGGTCGTCTTTCGGCTTCAGCTTTCAGAAACTTGTTGAACCAGCCGCCAAACTCAGGTTTGCCACGACATGCTTGGGCTAGCCGCGCCTTCAAAACTTTCATCGATTCTTCGAAGCTGGGCGTGTCCCCGAGTAGCTTGACTGCAACCACTAGGTCCGCAATGAGTCCTTTCGGAGAAGAGCCCTGCTGTTCCTGATACAGATCATCCGCATATTTTCCGTCCGGCACGCCCAATGCTTCACGCAACGATCGTTCAATCGCGTGTGTATCCTGGCTATAGGGAATGAGCTCGATCCTCACGTACGGATTGTCGTGAAGAGTGGCCTGCAGGAATTCGCTGCGTCGGTCGCTGATTGTCCGGCGTACCACCTGTACTTGATCTAGTTGTGACATCGCGGTGCTGCGCAATTCAGCATGTTGAGATTTCAATGCGTTTAAGTTTCTCAGCTCAGTATCCAGCCGCTGAGCCTCTTGAACCAAGCGGCCGTACTCGCTAGGGTCATTGACACCCTGCTGCAGAAGCCCCTCTTTCAAATGGTTGTAGGCTTCTGTAGCAGTAGTGGTTCGAGTAAACCAGGCCGATGAATCAAGTTCTTCCTTAAGCGTTTGCCCAAGTGTTGCTAGTTTGGCAGCGGATGCTTTGACCTCCTGTCTTGCCTTTTCGATACCGGCATTCAACGCATGAAAGACAGCCAGCGCCGTAGCGTCATCATTGGCATCAAATAGCCCTAACTGCAGGTCCTCCGGCTGTAAAGTCGCAGCAACGTTTTCCAAATTAACGGCGAGCTTGGCCGCCGTACTAAGTTGACGTTCGAGCTCACGATTTTGCTGGCTCGTGCGCTGGTAGTTTTTCAATACGACCGTATGGTCCGCACCTTCGAAGCGCTCGAGTTTTCTCTTAATGTCCTGCAGTGCGAGCGTCAAGGAATCGAGCCCTGACAATCTTCCCTCCATCTCCCGCATCCGGGCTCGGGACGCCAGAAAAGCGCTTACTGCTTCCTCATGTGCAGACCTCTGTAAACGAGTGTCGGCGGCATCATCGATTACCTTGAGTAAAGCCTGCTGACTGTCACCGGCCAAGGCGGCAATTTGGCCCTGACTAAAAAGCCTTACCGGAAAACGCTGATTATTGATGACCTGACTGTCCGAGAGCATAAAGTCAGTAGACAAGATGTCCCATTCTTCCACAGCGTTTTCAGTGTCATCCTTTCGCCAGTTAAGCCGATAGGGCCAACCATCTCGAAGAACTTTTACACGAACTGCTGTGTCGTCGAGTAAGCCGCCATTGTCATTCTTAGTCTTCGCGACAGCGTTAAACTTGCTAAAGGTTTGTCCGGCTTCGGATAATTGCGACAGTTCCTTCTCCCTCCGATATGCCAAACGGAGGGCGTGCACGATTGTGGATTTTCCTGTTCCTCGACCACCTATCACGGCATTGAAGTATGGGTTGAGGGGCAGAGAGACCCCTGCTTTGCCTCGGCCCATGTAACGTGCATTTCGGATTTCAATGGACTCAATGAAGTGTTCGGGCGTTTTGAATGGTGCAAACCCATTGCACTGATCGCATCGGCGAACGGAAACGTCCTGACCATCCAACAGCGCCAATCGGAGTCCTTCCATGGTGGGTTTGGCCATTTTAACCCAGGTGAATCGCGAGCCCGGGACCGCTGAGCCCTTGAAACTGTGGCAATCGCTTCCAACTACGCTTGCAAAGCGTAGTTTCAGTTCCTGGAGCATTTTGGGAGGCGTGCTGTTTCCTGAAGTCCACTCAATCGCTAAGATGCCTGGCTCTTGAAGAACTTGCTTGACGGTGTTCGTATCCCGTAAACATTTGCGGGTACCCGTTTCAACCTGCAGCAGGCCCTTTTCGCCTTCCGCATGGGCAGGAATAGCTAGACCTCCTTCGGCGATGACATGCTCAATCACCTTGGCAGCGCCCTCACGTGTCACACCATCACTGTCGCCACGCGTACCTGCATAATGCACCTTAGCCAGCAAATCACTGATGGTTTGGCTGGAAGCGGGTGGGTCAAAAATGGCCAGCAGATGGAAGCCGCCCTGAACAGATATCTCCACTCCAGGAAATAAATGTAATTCGCGGAAGCCCTCGGGCGGGCTACCGGCATCCGCCAGATTCTTCATGGCTGTGTAAGAGATTTTGAGCCTGTCTACCCACTCACCGGTGTTGTGATCGGTGACGGCTACACAGTCAATTTCGGCGGCCATGTATTTAAGCAGCCATTTTTCTGGGGTCAGCTCATTAGGGGTGCCAATCGCAGCTTGCCAGGCAGTCGTATCCTTGGATGCTGGGGTGTGCGTATGAAAATCGAATTTCCACCAGCGGGCGCCGGCGTACGGCCAAAGCTGACTCATGTTCTCTCCTTGTTGGCCATCCTCAACGGCTTATTACCGACAGTGCTCGCGTCCAGTTACAGATGGCACTTTGCCGCAATCGTATCGCTCAATCGTCCGATACGGCTACATGATTCACCTTGTGGTCGAGTACGATCTGACAATTAAGCAGCTATGGGGCATTGCGTGGTTGCTGGGCAAGAACTGGATGTGCAGGGCAGGGAATTCCCTTCACCGCCCAATCCACCGATAGGCCAACGAGAGGAGGCAGAAGTTCTTTAGATCGATGCGCCTGAGCTACCCGCAAACAAGGGTATGCTTTAGAGCGTTTCAATTCGGTTCTCCCAGAGGTAAGTTCAGCTCTGCGAGATGCGCGCCGAGGAATCGAATTGTGGAGAATGAACGAAGTATCGAGGAGTGGAATGCTCAGTGGATGATTGTCGCCGGGCGAGCAGTGTGCTCAGAGTGCCTAGAAAGCCAAGCACTAGAAAACTGCGAAACCCCCTTTCTACACGCCGATACCTGCGGCGGCAATAATGTGGAAGGTCATCATCCTTGGGTAGCGTTACACCACATTCTCGACAAGGCGCGTGGGTGAGCTGTTGCTCAGCCCTCAACGCTTTCTATCAATACTTCACCTTGTAGGTCGGTGAATCCTCCGGCCGGTTCTCCCGGCGATCATAGATCTTGGTCGTGCTGATGTTGGCATGACCCAGCCAAGCCTGGACCTTGGCGATGTCGGCTTCGTGCTCCAGGGCGTTGGTGGCTACGGTTGCTCGAAGTCCATGGACGCCCAAGCCGTCGACCTCAATCCCGGCTTTTTTTGCCCAGGCCGTCACCACGGCATAGATGCCGTTGGCCGTGATGCCGGCACCGGTTAGCTTGCCTCGCAGCGGTATGAACAGCGGCACCTTCCTGTCGGCCAGATGATGCCCCGAGCTTTCCAGGTACTGATGAATGCGACCGGCTGCAACCGGGTGCAGCGGCAGATATCGCACCTTTCCGCCTTTGCCGTGGATCTTTAAATGCTGAATACCGCGGCGCTCCTGAATGTCGCTCACCTGCAGCAGCGCCGCTTCTTCACGGCGCAGTCCGTGATAGAGAAGAACAGCCAATAGCGCCCGGTCGCGCAGCCCTTTGACAGTCGTTTCGTCCGGCGCATCGAGCAGTGCCTTCGCCTGGTGATCGCCGAGTGCCGGCGTCTTGCCTTCGTTGCTTTCTATCCTGGGTCGTTTCACTCCATGCACGGGGTTGCCGCCGGCGACCGCGTTGCTTTCCAGAAGGTGATCAAAGAGGCTGGCCAGTGCCGCCAACTTGCGGCGGATCGTGGCGCCCGCCAAACCGCGATGTTCGAGCTGGGCGCGCCAGGCCAGAACGTGTGATCGGGTCACCACACGAAACTCATCGGCCGAAGCCAATCCGACAAACCCGCAGAAGTCTTCCAGGTCATTTTGGTAGGCGCGTCGTGTTCGAGGGTTATCCAGGTTGGCAAACCACTCGACCGCGGCCGGAACTTGAGCCAGCGTCTGGAATTCGACCGACGTGAGCCGACGCTGATCATTCTGGTGAGCCTTCGTCAGTCCTTGCATGTCATCCTCATGATTGACTCGGTTGCGATCATTGGCTATGGCTCTAGTCACTAAAGCAACGTCAAATGCGCCAGCCGCCTTCAAAACCGATAAACGGTAATAATTGGTGATAACCTATTTTATCGCCAGTTCTGACGGCTACCATATTCGATTAAATGCAAGGGACGGGTATCAGAAAAGTGTGCTCGTGGCCAGTATCAGCCCTACATAAGCGCCTAATTTTTAATGGGCTAGGTATCCAGAGATTGACCCAGTGACCGCCCAACGTTGAAGGTTTACAACCTGCAGTGATCACGGAGGGTCATTACCAGATGTAGGCTTCGGCATAAACGCGTTAGGTTTAATGCTAAATCGCTTGGCCAAGGTCAAGACCATTTCTTGGCTGATCGTCTTTTTTTCTTGGAGGATTAAACGACGGTCATATCCACAATTTCAGGCAAGTCAGAGGCGCTGAGCTGCAGCGTGGCCATCATGTCTTTAAGCAATTGCACCGAGGTGGTTTTAAGGCCGATGGCCATTGTGAATGCTTTAAGTTGTCGACATTCTTTCTCCTAAGAAAAAATGGAGTCTCTAGTTCAATTAACGTCTGCACCCCGTGGTCAGTCAGTGCATGGCCATCGGTCAGCTCGTCTAACCGAGCTGCAGCTCGTGCGTAATCCTGAGGGTCTTTGATGCGACTCGCGGCTGCATTGCGCAAATTTCCAGAAGAATTTCAAGATTACCACGCGCTCAGAGCGCGCTCTGAGCGTTATCAAGAACGGCCAACATGACGGTGAGCCCGCTTGCGTCACGGGAGTACTGATCACGGAAAAGCCCAGTCGCCCTGGCGCGGTCACGCGAGGCTTTGCGAGGTAGATGCACGCTTGCGCCCCAAGTTTTAGCTGCCGGACGGATCCACACTGAATGCGGTCACTCAAAGCTCGCTTTCGGTTCTGTTGTATCCGCCTGGAGTGCGTCAATGGTTACCGGTATTGACCTCTGCCGCTGGTTGGGTTTGCCCTTACGTTAGCGGCAGTGAAGGGTTGGCGTTTTGCTGAGCAACGAGTTGTGTTCGAGAAATCCGCCAAGTCCACATTATAGTGGCGAACATGCCGATGATGGCTAGGATCACGGCTATCGTGATTCCCGTGATGCTCAGCAGGAAATCGAGTACACCATCTATTTCTGAGGTTTGACCCATCGTACGCTGCAAAGCCATAAAACGAATCTTGGATGCCACATCGACCTTCATGGCGCCAAACGCCGCTTTCTCCACGTTTTTATCACCGTCGTTTGGCATCTCCTTGAACGTGAGTTTGTAAAGATCCAATGCCGTGGTGCAGTAGTAACTGCGATTCTTATCATGATTTTTTGACGCGTCGATGCAGAGCTCAAGGTAATCAATGGTTCGCTTGTCTTGGCTTTCGGTAACCAAAGAACTGTAATTAGCACTATGTGCGTCTGAGGTTTTGCGATACTCGCCTAGCAGATAGGTGAGATAACCGAGATAACTGCCAACAATCAGGATACCCACGGCGGCCATGAGAAGGACCCTGGTCAATGCCCGTTTTGATGCCTTACCCGTAATCCCTCGGGCTAACTTTACCAGCACGCCTGCATCTTCGAATGCATCCTTAATCATATGGCTCCTTCATCGATTAAAGCTTATTTTGAGTAGATGTCACTATGCTATTATTGAGTCATTGCAGCGAGGGAAGATGGATCTTCGGCGCTTGAGTCTCACCTCGGCAACGTGCTCCCGAAGACTTGGCGTATGTCGCCGAGCGTTCTCATACCTCGCACCAAATCGAAGGCCAACTGGGCTTCGCTGGATTGCGCCCTAGCGAAATCGCCAGCAAATGATTTCTCTGGAGCACACCACTCCGCCGTGGGTGCCAAGCTGTGATGCCGACGGCAGGAGTACGGCCTACATGAATAAATCGAGCACGCCCCGTTCACCAAGAAGGGGCATGGCTGCCCATTGAAGTCACCGGGCTCACGGACCACTTTCAAACGTTTCTTCTTTGCGACTTGCTCAATGAACTGAACCTCAACCTCGGAAATCGACACTGCGTAATGGCAACAACTGGAGCAGCCTTTCTTACATGGTGAAGGCGCGATGTACTGGCCGAGATCGTCTAGGAACTCATAGATGGCGGCTAGCTTCTTCAATGGCGATAGCTTCGAGACTTCCAGCCTCGCAGTTAGGCCCGCCTCCTTCTTCAAAATCGCTGGTGGGAGATTGGCGATGATGCGGGCGCAGTTTTCGCGTGCAAATTTTTGATCGTCTTGAAGGCTCATTTATACTGTCCCAGCCTTAGCTATCGGATATGTGGCTGTCTGCGCGGCCTGTGCGATGCCTGCTACAGCAAATGGGTGATTTCCCAACCTTGATCGACCAATGCCGTTTTACACTGGTCTGAAACCCGTTCTGCATTGACTGCCAAGCACAGAAAGCTGGTAGGTCGCGACATACCGACATAGAGGTTCCGAAATTGAGAAAGCTGAGTCTCAGGCATTTTCCCGGAGCGAGTGGCAATGCCAGCAATTATGGGTAGCGCCAGCTGTAGGTCGAAGCGACGACTTGGATGGCCTAGAGACTCCATGACGAGCGTAGCCAGATGCGTTTCGCCTTTCATCGAGGCGAGGGTACCGATATGAATATCTAAATTGCGGCCATTTTTTTCGACAGAGCATATGGACCGGTGCGCTCCGTGGATAGCCTTGGCCTCTGGTGGCTCAAAAACCGGGAGCGCAGCGAATATCTGTGGCGTCATGTGATTTGGGAGCAACCGGCGGAGCCTCAAGTATAAAAAATTCACGATACGGATACGCTTAGCTTCATCCACATCGCTCACGTTTTTCATGCACAGATCACGAATTAGTAGCCGGAAGGCTGAAACATCCTCATCAGCGTCACGCAGTTTTCGAATTAACTGATGATCGCTTTTCAAGCCTTCGACAATCCCTGCCTTGGCCGCGCGCAGTACCAGAAATAGCGCTCTGCGGATCTCCTCAAATCGTGATGCAAACGATGCATTTACGGCAGGCTTGGCCCCCCCGAGAAGCGCCCAGAATCGCACAAGCTTGAGTCCGGATGATTGGTCGCCACCTGAAGCCGGCCAATAATCCAGGAGGGTACGGCCTGCTATCTGTTTTAGAGCATCGCCCTGTTTGCGGGCGCAAAGGGCTTTGACTTTTCCACTGGTCAGATCGGTATCGCTGAACCGGTCTAGTACATGGTCTCCAAACGTCGTGATCACATCCTTCACCCTCCCGGTACTGTAGACGATCAGCATGGACGCGTGACTGTCTTCGCCCTCTCCGGTGACAGCGGTACCTGCGAGCTGTGTTCTAGACACGGACTTAGCAATGTGAGGACCAAAGCGCTTGCTGGAGGAGATCGGAAGCACGTCGCCCCGGGGGAAGGTGAGGTTTCCCGCGCCTTCCGAGCTTCCAAGGATTCGTTGGTTGATGTCGCCGAAGCGCTGAACGGTGACGGTCTCATCGAACATCAGCTGCAACAAGCGCTCTTGCTCCCAGGATGTGTCCTGCATTTCGTCGATGAAAACGATAGGGAATCTTCGGGATAGCTGGGTGCGAACCTTAGGGAAAAGAGTCAGTAAACGTTCTGCGTACGCGAACATGTCCGCGTGCCGGAAAATCCCTTCAGCGGCGAGTTTTCCTTTGATATCGATAATTGTCGGAAGGGTTTTCGCACCTGGCTTCGGAAGTGAGCCAAACTCGCTGGCGAGGTCCAGAGAGGCGCCTTTGTAGACCAGCCCCTCTAGCATGGGCGCGACGCTCGCATTCTTTTGCATATACAGCTTCAAACCAAAGTAAGCTTGGGCTAACCCCAATGCTCGACGAGCAAAGACATCGTTGTCGATCACATCGACAGTCATCCCGTTGCTTCGCAGGTAGGGCAGAGCCAAAAACTGATTCACCATGGCGTGAATCGTCCCGATGAAGTGGGGATGCGTGAGCAGGCGACTTCCGTCATGGCTTGCACCTAACCGGCGCTGAATTTCATCACGGGCGACATTCGTATGACTGAGCACACAGACGCCTATGCGGCTTGAAGTCCATCTACGGCTCAGCATCAGGAGCTTCGCGGCTAGCACTGTGGTTTTTCCACTACCTGGCGCGGCGTTAATGTCGCAAGACTGATTTTCCAGTAGCACGGCACGTCGCTCTTGATCATCAAAGCGCAGATCGGGCATCAGGTCGAGCAGCGCCGCAAGGTCGGTGGCGTCGATCACCGGTACGGTCATGGCTCCCCCCTGCCAGTCAGATGACGTAGGGCTCGCTGTAGGTAAGGCGGCAGCTTGTCGAACAGGTAATCCCCTTTCCCATAATCGCCTGTGGAAATCAGGTGCGCAGCGTATTGGGCGGTGATGGCTTTTGAAGCTTCTTTTTCCACGAGCGGCTGGTAAATAAGCGCCGCCAATTTCTTTGGAGAATGTCCGGCATCCGAGAGTTTTTTCCAGAGCTCTCCTGCCTCGACGATCGCATTCCTTTCGTCTTCCTCCGTGAGCCGTTCACTCCTCGAATCTGCCTTCTTAGCCAGGTGAATAGCGTCATGCATTAGCCGGGCGCATCCGTGAAGGGCGAGATCGAATTCGAGTGTCCAGTTGTTGGAAACGCAGACCAGTGTGCTGCCACCCTCGGCGCGGTCGACCTTCGTTTTGACGAGTGCCTCGACCTCCTCAGGCGTGTAGTCCTTTTCGAATCGTTTACGGTTGTTCTTGGGAGGAGATACGTAGGTGGCCTCATTGGGAACGATGTCACGATCTGTGATGCAGACGACAGGGATGGGAACCGCCGACCCATCAATGGGCTGAAGGATCCGGGCGTAGTGATAAAGCCCAACTCCACCGACGTTGACACAAGAGATGCCATGTTCGTTGAACGAATATCCCGAAGCCGCAGCAAGCGCAGGCAAAAGCAGCGCTTCTGCTGGCCCCTCCACGATCGCAACACCGCGAGCGAAGAACAGATTGGCTTTGGTGGCATCGATAAAGCGCCTCAAAAACTCGTAATCGCTTTTCAGCAGTTTGGTTTTCCCGTGAGCCAGGCTGAATAGTTGGGCACGGTTCACCAAGGTCAGGCTTGCAATGTCCGCACCCGCCGCCAGAGATGGGCTGTGGGTAGTCACGACAATCTGCACAGGGCGGCTATCTGGCTCCGCCGCGTTGGAGGTACGTTCGAGGAGCTGCTGTACGCGCTCCTGCAGTTGCGGATGGAGATGGGCCTCGGGCTCCTCGATCAGCAGCAGTCCGAGCTCATCACCGTCCCGCAACAGAACCAGTTCGGTCGCCATGAACAGAGCGTTGTTATAGCCGAGTCCGCGAATGCACCGCTCACCCGGGTCAATGGTCGAGGATGGCAGCAGCGCCAATTCGAAGCGCTCCAGAATGGGTTGGAGCCCTAGTTCCGGAGCGATCTGGATACGTGAGGACAGGACATCGCCGGCAAATGCGAATTTATTCAGGTAGTTGTCGTTGATGTCGTCTTGGACATCGCTGATGACCTGATGCTCGCCCAAGTGGTGCTGAGCAAACGCCATCAGCCCGACCAGGTTGCTGGGGACGGTAGCTGGAGCCGCTAGATCGAAGTCGTTTTGCTCCTGCCCATCAATGCGTTTATGAGCACCCAAAATTTGGGACAGCCGGGACTGGCGACCAGGCCGTAACTCGGCTTCGGCATCTCGGAGGGGGCGCAAGTATGTGGCTCGGATGAGCTCGCGAACCGCCGTACCGATCTCTGGCCCCGTGCCGTTCGGGCCCGAGCAGGTGATTGCCTCGACCCGTCCACGCTTGTTGGCCTTCGGTGGTATCCACCGCGCTTGCACGTGGACGACCAAGCTGTGAGACCCGTCTGTTTCGTGGGTCATCCATTCGAGAACTGAGGCCTCTTGAGCTGGGTCCAGGTCCACAAGAGTGGCTTCGATGAACAGGGAGCGGGCTCGTGTTGTGCCCGTGATGTGAAAGTCAGTTTCGAAGAGTCGAATAAACTCGTAGCTGGTTGTCCACAGCACATAGCGAATTGCGTCGATTACAGAGGTTTTGCCGGAATCGTTTTCCCCTACAAGGATGTTCAATCCGGGCGCAAGCTCCCAATTAAGTGAAGGGGCAACCTTACCGTCGGCAAACGCCCTAAAATTTGACGCCCTGATCCGCTTTAAATACATCTTGCTTCTCCGTCCTGTTGGAAAGCCTATCCCGGATGGCGTACGGCAGTCCGTGCGCTCGTTGGGTGCGATTGGCTTTTATCACGAGCGAAAGCGGGTCGGAAGGATAATTTGGTGGCGTAGAGCCATCGCTAGGTTGGAATGCAGACCCAACTCGAATTTGGACACCCAATTCACGCCAACTTGGACACTTATCCATAGGTGCTTGAATCCTGAGAAGGCGGGCTAGCTGCCGTGGCTTCGTCGGGAGGTATTTTCACAGAGCTGCCCAGACTGGTTAACTCAATCACCGACTAACGCAAACGCTAAGAATTACTTCTGCCGATGGGTTTACCCTATCAAGGCCGGGTGGCTGTCACAGCGCAGCACTGGGGGGGACAAGACTGCTGATCACTGGCTAGTCGTCCTAAAGTTCGTAAGCGGAATTGAGTGCCCTAGGGCAGCAGCCACAGCGTAGAATGGTTCGGGACCTTAGTCATCCAAGAGTGTGCACTTGTCGGAGTTCATGTAGAGGTCCTCCGTCCGCTAATGATAATGGGCGATCAACGAATTCAGGGTTTCATGGCAACAAATTCATTAGCGGCGGCGACCTTCTTCCTGCTCGGCTTCCCGAGCTTGCCAGTAGACTTCTCAGGGTTGAAGGCTGGCCATTTATCGCCTAACCCACGCACAAGGTAACGATTAGTCCGATCCTGTTCGGTGTTGCCGGGCTCGTAATAATCCGCCTGCTTGTAGGAAATTAGCTCAAAGTGATACAGGCGATTCAATGAGCCTGGGATCTGGTGCATGGGCACGCCCGCCAACCGAGAAATGGTTGAATAATTGATTGTTGCAATGTTGAAATTGCTTTTATTTCTGAACGCGCAAATAACCAGAAATATTTTCAACGAATACAAGCTCAGGGCACTGAACTCAAACTGATGCAGTACGAGCAGCTGGGTCTTGCTCCCATCGTACAGCTTGGCCTTGGGTAGCTTTCCATGGAAGGGCTCCTCCCAGCCGGCCATCTGCAATAAAGTTCCCTCGCATACAGGTTTGTCATATTTCTCTAGCAGCCCAAGCTCCACGAGACGCCTGAGTGAGCGAGCAACGATTGGCCTCGACAACCCGGATAAAGCAATTAACTTTGGATATGTCGTTTTCAACTGACCCGTGTAGTAGTCCGCAAGCATGCATAGACTGATGAAAAGCCTCAGGGCGCCAATGCTTTTGTTCTGCTCTAACTGGCAACGCTTTCCATCACCAACTCGGCTATCGAACATGGCGACGCCGCCGCTTTGAATCCACTTGATAGGGAGACGAGCAAAATCAGGCTTTTCAGTTCTGCTCATAGGTCAACTCCGCTTCCATACGACCGCGACGACAGCGACCGAAAGGGTAATCACGGCACACAGTGCCAAATTGAGGGGATCCGCCGTGAGCGCGGTCAAGATGATGCTGTTCATTGAATCCATGGTGATGAGCTCCGAAACCAATTCAGGAGCCATTTGACATCGTCCTCCAAATAGCATCTAGATGATCCATTATCTGAGAAACGCCGGCAAGCCCCCGAAATACATGGGCTGGACGTTTTTTTGATTAGTTAATTTCAGACGCTCTTACCAGCACAAATCCGCAATCAAAAATACTGAATTGAATCAATATTATGAAGATGATAGGTGATAGATGACGGGGTTCGTAGAGCAGAATTTGAGTGAGAAGCTGAGAGAACCCAAAGCGGTTCCCTACGCCCGACACATTGCTGGGGGACATTTCATTTTGGAGATCTCGACACCTGAGGGTGTTAAGACTTTGCAGCGACAACGAGGCGGCAATCGTGTCTTTAAGACTTTTGAAGCCTTGCTCAGCCTGCTCGCCAAAGAAGGTGTGGTGGAGTTCGCAGTGATTTTGGATAAGGCAAAGGTCATTCCCGGAGGGCCACCAATCCCTTGGGGTGGGCGTGCGCCCCAAGAAGAGGTATCACGCGCTTCTTGGCGGCATGATTTCGACATACCGTTCTGAATGCAGCTGTAACCCAGCAAAAACTCGATCGTAGCCTGCTGGGTTATCCGCTTGATAAAATCGATGTTGGACCATGGGAGTCGGATCTTCTCCGTGTCTTGTCAAGCGTGGGCTCTCGCACTCTTCAAGTTAGTCAGTAGCCGAGACTCAGTCGCAGCTCTGGCTTTGCCCTTCTGGTAGCATCGTCCATGGGTTCCTCGTCATACTGGGCGTTCCTACCCGCATCGCTGGACGCCATTCTTATGAGCCAGGAGCCTAGCCTCCCCGAGCAGTACGCACAGCTTCGCCAACTTAGCGACAGCGCTCCTGCGCCGTTGAAACGTAAGCGGGGTTTCGACTTCGAGCGCGTATTGAAGCGGCTACTGGACGCGGATGGTCTGGAGCCGCGCTCTAGCTACAAAGCCACGGGGGAGCAGATTGATGGTTCGTTCTACCTTGACGGGACTTTCATTCTCCTAGAAGCAAAATGGCACGCAGATCCGATACCTGCTTCCACGCTTTACCAGTTTAAAGGCAAGGTGGACGGCAAGCTCGTCGGAACGCTAGGTGTTTTCATCTCAATGTCTGGCTATTCAGAGGATGCGGTCGATGCGCTGACTGCAGGGAAATCGCTTAACCTGATCTTGTTTAACAAAGAGGATATTGACGCGGCCATCGCAGGCAAACAGGGTTTCAAGAACATTCTGAAAGCCAAACTGCGTAAGGCTGCCGAAGAAGGCTTGGTGTACTACCCGACAGCAATCGAGCTGGTGGAAAGTGCTGGAACGGGAGGTGTGGCAATCGAACGCGTCCACTTCGACCGTATGACAGACAGGGTGCTTGGTCGACCAGGTCCGTCATCAGCTGACCTGATCATTGTCTGCGAAGGGGACTCAGACAGAGAGGTTCTAGCTCATCTCGCGCAGCGAATCCTAGAGAATTCACCATCATCGAAGAAAATCGAGGTGATATCAGCTTTGGGAAAAATAGGTGTACCCAAAATCGTCAACGCCCTTCTGATGAGCCAGCCCGAGGTCAGGGTTTTGGCTGTGATTGATAGTGACGATGACATTGAAGGCTCCAAGTCGATGTTGGATAAGATCATCACCTCTACCAACTGGGCGCCCATCATCATCCATCCCAGTATCGAACAATGGCTGGGCCTCACCAGGGAAGAGGTGAGACGCTATCCGCGCCTCGAGGTCTACTCCAAAGCGCTTTTGACATTGGATATGAGGGCGCTGCGGGCGACAGACCCTGTGTTCCAGCGGTTCTATGACGAAGTCAGCTCAATCTGATCGCAAGCCAGTAGCGCCTGCGTGCTGGAGCGTGAGTTATCGTTTGGTTATGGCCCGCGTCTTTCAATGATTATCAGGCTCATACGATGTGATTGAAGCTTAAAGAGGCGCATCAGCAAGGTGTGCGTAACACCGATTCGGTCCAGATAATCCCTGCATGATCTGATCTCCTCCATACGATCATTTCCTGCGTTTATCACTACAGTGTCAGGTCACACGGTTGAAGCAACGCGGGCGTCGTACACCAGATATTCGCGACGGTCTGCTATGGGTAGTCGGTCGCTCAAATCAAAATTCGAGCGGGTCACAAGGAGACCGCAATCTATGACGTTGAGAGCTCTTGCACTGTCATACCTTGACGATTTTTCGGCTGCGATCCTGTCGAGCACGGATCCTGCATTCATCAGATCGCGGCTGAGTTTTTTGCTCGACTACTATCAGGTCATCAACTACGAGATGAAGTACGATCGGGCATTTTGGCGGGTGCGAAAATGTCCAACCGAGGAAGGTTTTGAGCGTCTCAATGAGCTGAGCCATCCTCCTGCCGAACACGCTGTTGCTGGACGGTTAAATGAGAGAAATAGCCCTGTCCTCTACCTGTCAGCCAATCTGATGTCCACGTTTGAAGAGGTGGGGGCTGCCCAAGGTGACTATCTGCATTGTGTAGGTTTCCAGCTACGACCTAACGAATCGCTGAGATGCGCGATCATTGGCGAAATCACTCATGTTCATCGCTGGGGTGCAGGCTTAACTTCGGAAGTGGTTGGCCAACTGATTAATCAGCAGTTGGATCGTATGCCTCATGATTTCGGGAAAAGCTTTGTGTTCACTGACGCATTTCTTTCTGCCATCTTAAAAGACAGGTCGGCTCGCGACACGGAGTATCTGCACTCAAGAACGCTCGCCAGTCTCATCTTCGAGCGAAATTCGGGCATTGATGCCATAGCCTATAGTGGAGTGGCCTCTGAGGCTTCAAGAAACTACGCGGTCAAGCCTGTCGCGGTTGAGAGAGCTTTGGAGATCTCAGGGAATACTGTGATCAAAATAACCAAAAGGTACAAATTTGGCATGTACGAGTTTGAGATCATTCGGGATGCTCGCGGATTCGAGTCCGACGGCCGGATTGTGTGGTAAACGGCGTAGCCTCGGCTTGATGCATTTGCACGGTGCAGTACGGGAAGACGCTAATTCAAGAGACCGTGGTTTCTGGTCCAAGAAGACTTATCCAAAAGCCCCAGACAGAGTTAAGAGAATCGGCAGGAATGAGCACCACTACACCTACGAAACGTCAGTGGCACGGCAGCCACCACCCCTGAAGCTATCGTCCACATGCCTTCCGCTGGAGAGGTGAGGGGATCGCAGGGGTGAACCTACTGCCTCTCGCAGGTGAAATGAGGGCATGGATGCAGCAGGACGGACTGTTATCCCTGATGCCTGCACCTCAATCTCCAACGACGGGAGGCTACACGAACCCGTTTACCGAGAGCGGAGTCACGCTGCAGCTATTGATGAGCAGGGTCATCAATGCGGCTCACGAGTACGCGAAGGGCGATTCGTCCATTGATAGTGAAGTAGATGCAGAAGTGGAGAGAGTACGCTTCTACAACGAGTTATTGATGTACTCAGCACGGCTTTGCGAGGTCGCGATCAAGCAGCTCTTGTACTGTACTCAGTTTCCAGAAGCACGGTACAAGCGGATGGCCTTGGGAGCCCTGCTCGAATCGCCGTGCCCAGATTGCAAGCGTCAGAACGGTAAGACGCCTCACCTAGTCTCACTTGTCGGTACGTTGGCGCACCCGTTTAATCTCTGCCTTGAGTTCGAGCAATGCGCTATGGACCACGTGGACTTGGTGAATCGGCAACGAAATTCTGAAGCCGCGCACTCGGGAGTACAGCCTTTGAATGTCAGGTCTGTCGAGTCGTCGAAATTGCAGCTCATGGAAGACAGTCGGGACGCGCTAAATGGCTTTGTGCATATGCTTTCCCATTTGGAGGACCTTGAGCGCAAAATGCTTACTGATCTAGCCCACAAGGGGACTTCTATAAACGCTTTCAAAAGGAATGGGCTATCCGCTGCTGACTGCAACTTTCACTTGGTTCCTGGTGAGAGGCTCGCCTTTACCCCTTGAGGGGCAGGGTCCTTTGCGTTGATCACGTCACATGCAGACTAAGCGTAGGTTTCTACCTACACGTATAGTAGCTTTTTGCTGGCTGCCACAGATTTAACACTCTAGCGCATGAGGCCGCATGAGCGTTTAAGGTCGTTGCGACAGTTTCGCGCTTCTCCAACGAGTCTGAAGGCGCCAAAAATCGGGAGCTCGATGCGACAGTTTAAATCCTCTAAAATCAGCTCGACATTCTAGGGAACGGGATTACCCATTTTCAAGAATAGGGGCACCGTCGGTGATTCTCTGGCTGGGGATTATTCTAATGGCACTCACAGCGCTGTTGACTGCGTGCAACTTCAAAGCTTGTGTCGCGTTCAGGTTGTGATCAAGAGCGAGATGGTCATCTAAACTAAAGATACAGGTGCCAATCGACCCCCTGCCGAGAGCAGTCAACGATGCGCATGGTTTCAATGGGTTGCCGAAAAGGGTGAAGCGTTTACCTACGCCACGGTGGCTGAAAAGCAACCGCATAACGCATCCTCAAAGTGGCCAATTGTTCGTGAGATGGCTGGAGTGAGCTACCTTGAACTTTTTTCCGGTGACGACTCGCTGCTTGGGCTTCACCTTACCAACGACCTTTCCGCGACCATGTGCCGACATCTCAACGATGTCCGTTCCCTCAACAACAAGGACGGTGAACCCACCGTCGATGGCTTGGTTGTAAGCAGCTGAGGTGAGTTCGGCAGCACGCTTGGTGATGTGGTTTACCCATTCATCAGATGCGGCTTCTTCATCTAGTGTCATCTCAAGCCCCCTCATGTTGCTGTCGATATATGCAGATACACAATACTGGCTTTTTACTGCTGGCGCACTCACGATGAATCGTACAGCGGATGTGTGGGGACGCCGCCGTGTTTACTGCTCCGAGAACGTTCAGCACGGCTGCGGGCGGTCTACAATCCACCACGACTTCTATGCAATCTTTGCCTGTCGCGCATCTAGACTCTGATGCAAATCTCTATCGAAATCGCGTCTGAGGACCATTAGCCACTAGCCATTTGGTATTGGTCGGGAAAGGGGCTGGTGACGGATGAGCAATCTCAATTTCCAAAATCAAAGCCCGTCCGACGGTGATGTATTCATGGGTGGAAGTCACGACCGTTTGACTCAAGCGATGCATGATTAGCTAAAGCTTAAGAGTAAGCATCTTGTGTCGATTCGAAGCAGGCGGTGCGCAAACAGCTGCATGCAGTGCATGATCACCACATCGTCGTGATCGATAATCTGGACAGACTGCCACGGATTGACTACCAACTGTCCCGAGTGTTCTAGAGGATTTCACCTACCTTACAAACGAGGAGATTCTCAGTGTCATCGCCCATTCTGCTTCCCCAAGGGAACCAGGCCTAGACGGTGCGGAACGTGTGCGGGCCTGTGAGGGCGGTGAAATGAAACAGACGGGGTATCGCGTGTAGGACGCGATGCCGTCAGGTTATAGCTGGCAAATGGTAATCGGAGGCAAATGGTGGACAAAATACCTGCAACGCTCGAAGAAGACGGCGGCGAGCTTTTGGAAAAACCGGATCTCTCAGCCGCAGAAATCGAAGTACGCCTGGCCATTGCAGACTATGTGATCCGAAGGGTGGGCGGGACACCTCGTGGGCAAGAAATATTCGATGCTCTGATATCTCGTTTTGAAAACCGTTATCCCCATCACAAGTTACTTGCCAATTGCCTGACATCTCCTGGACATATCGATCATGAATATCTCGTTTAGCTTTGGCAGAGACGGGTAATAGGGGCATTGATTTGTTGTCCCCTCTGGCGGAGCCGGCGTGCCCAGTTCCTTGATGTCAGATGCTTCTCATCTTAGCTCTGATCCGGATTCGATGTCCCGATTAATGAATGCCAAGTCACGGCTATTTGAATCCGGCAGCTTAGCCTCGACAGGCTATACTCGCAGCTCTATCAGGAGTTTTAATGAGTTCCTTGCCCATCGACGCCGTACTCTCGGCGCTGCTTGACACTCTCGCGATTCAGCCGAACGTTGTCCTTCAAGCGCCACCTGGTGCAGGTAAAACTACGCGTGTCCCCTTAGCCCTCCTTCGAGCGAAGTGGCTCGGCGACCAGACAATTTTGATGCTTGAGCCTCGTAGGCTGGCGGCTCGTGCAGCGGCAGAAAGGTTAGCGAGTGAACTGGGCGAAAAAGTCGGGGAGACGGTCGGATACAGGATCCGACTGGAGAGCCGGGTAAGTGCTAAGACTCGAATCGAAGTAGTTACCGAAGGTGTTCTTGGCCGAAGACTTCAAGATGATCCTGGGCTCGATGGGGTCGGACTAGTCATATTCGATGAGTTTCATATCCGAAATCTTGAGGCTGACCTTGCGCTGGCACTCACTTTAAGCGGCCGCGAAATTTTTCGCGATGACCAGCCTTTAAAGGTTCTGCTGATGTCGGCAACCCTGGACGGTCAGCGGCTTTCGAGCTTGCTCGATGATGCACCGGTGGTTACCAGCGAAGGACGCATGTTCCCGGTAAAAGTGCACTGGGGGCGGCCTTTTCATCCGGGTGAGTTTATCGAGCCGCGGGTGGTTCAGACCGTGCTCGATGCGCTGGGCAATGATAGCGGCAGTCTGCTGGTGTTTCTGCCAGGCCAGGCGGAAATTCGCCGCGTCCATCGGGAACTAATCGACGCGTTGGGCGAGCGCGGCGATCTCTTGTTGTGCCCGCTGCATGGCGAGTTGGACCTCAATGCCCAGAGCGCGGCCATCGCCCCGGCACCTGCTGGCAAACGCAAGGTGGTGTTGGCGACTAACATCGCTGAAACAAGCCTTACCATCGAAGGCATTCGCGTCGTGATAGACGCTGGCTTGGAGCGGGTACCCAAATTTGATCCACGTAGTGGTATGACTCGCTTGGATACGCAGCGAATCTCCAAGGCGAGTGCCACCCAGCGCGCGGGCCGAGCTGGGCGTCTGGAGCCGGGCATATGCTACCGCCTATGGTCGGAATCCCAGCATGGGCAATTAGCTTCCTACGGCACGGCGGAAATCCTTCAAGCCGATCTGGCGGGACTGACGCTGCAACTAGTACGTTGGGGCGTAGATCCAGCGCAACTGCGTTGGCTGGACGCACCGCCTGTGGCTTCTCATGCTCAAGCCACGGATCTTCTAATGCGCCTCGGCGCACTGACTCGCAACCCCGGAGAAGACTGGAAGCTCACGGCCCATGGTCAGGCCATGGCCGAGGTGCCAGCCCATCCGCGTATCGCGCACTTGTTGTTACGCGGTCACGAGCTGGGCCTAGGCCCGATGGCTTGCGATGTCGCTGCGTTGCTCGATGAGCGAGATATTCTACGTGGGGCGGGTGCAGACCTTCACATGCGTTTGTCTTTGCTGGCAGGCTCCGAACGAGTGGCACGTGATGCGCAAGGCGGCTTGCAGCGGGTTAAACAGCTGGCACGGCAATATCGCGGTTATCTAAAAGGCGCGCCGACTCAAGCCGTCACCGACCCCGAGCACTCGCGCTGGTTAGGTGCCTTACTGGCATTGGCTTATCCCGACCGCGTCGCCCACCAGCGTCAGGCTGGTGGCCCCGAATACAGGTTGGCTAATGGCCGCGCAGCGCTGTTCACTGAGCCGGATGCTTTGATGAAAGAGCCATGGCTGGTGATCGCAGATCTGGGCAGTCGGCAGGGGCAGCGTGAAGAACGGATTTACCTAGCGGTGGGTTTTGATCCGGCGTTGTTCGATTCGGTGCTGACCGAGCAGGTGACCCTAGTCGATCATATGGACTGGGACGAGCGTGAAGGCGCGTTCCGCGCTGAGCGCCAGCGTAAAACTGGAGAATTGATCATCAGTCGTGAACCACTGATCGGTCTCGATGAGTCGATACGCGGCCAGGCGCTGTTATCGCTGGTTCATCGCAACGGGCTGGAATTGTTGTCGTGGACGCCGGAGTTAAGACAGTGGCAGGCGCGGATTGAGTTGTTGCGTCAGCTCGATATGAGGGAACAGGGCAGCAGCGAATGGCCGGACCTCAGCGACCAGGCGCTGCTTGATCGGCTGGAGGACTGGTTGTTGCCATATCTGGGCAAGGTGACCCGGCTAAGCCACTTGGCCAGTCTTGATCTATCGTCGATTCTGCACAATCTCCTGCCATGGCCGCTGCCGCAGCGCTTGGAAGAGCAAGCCCCGCACCACCTAATGGTGCCGTCCCGCTCGTCGGTGCGCTTAGACTATACCGAAAACCCGCCAGTACTCTCGGTGCGTTTGCAGGAATTGTTTGGTCTGGCCAACACCCCGCGCATCGCTCAAGGCCGACAGATAGTCAAACTGCAGTTGTTGTCCCCGGCCCGTCGCCCGGTGCAAGTCACGCAGGACCTAGCAAGCTTCTGGACTAATACCTACCAAGAGGTTAAGAAAGACCTCAAAGGCCGTTACCCCAAGCATTATTGGCCCGACGACCCATTGTTCGCCGAGCCCACTGCACGGGCGAAACCTCGGCTTAGGTGATAAGTAACGCGTACGCGATGAGAGTGTGAGACCAGCCTTGGATTTTCAAACCCGGGTCGATACCAACAAGGGAGGAGGCACTACCACGTTGAATTTTATATGTCGTTCCTTCGTTGGTTGGTCGGCAATTAGAATGTTGGTGATAAAAAATATCGATATGTGAATCAACTAAGCAAAGTTTTCCTTTGGCTCGCAATATTTAAGTCTTGATCGCAGAGCTGCCTAAGCTGGAGGATTTCAGCCTTAAAAGTTTTAGCGGGCATCCCCGCGATTAGTAGCTGAATTAAATCGTCCTCTCTTTCGCGGAAGGCGTGTAACACCTTAATTGCATGTATACTTGAAACAGTTTCAGAGTAGCCGGAGAGTGAAGAACGTGCTAGCGTGATATATCGGTCGAGGGATTCACTATCGAGGTGGCCCGTCCATTGCATGACTTCAGCTTTAAATGCTTCGCTATCAAGGAGTGCACGCTGGAAGTCGTCTTCGTTATTCATTTTATGTCGTAACATGATTAGGGCGAACAGATTGGTAATAAATGCATGCCTGAACATATGCGGGCAGACAGGCTCGTCTATGTTAGCGAGCTTCCTAAGTAAGGCTATTTCATTGGAAACGGTTGCACTGCTCATCGCTCTACCAGTCGTCAACGAAATGAAAAAATAGCCTTGATCCAAGACGTGAGAGGGTGAAGATTTCATAACATTTTTACGGTTGAACTCAATATGTTTCTTTAAATCATGCAGGAGCATTTTGGTCGTGGGAATGAAGCGTTCACTCTTATCGCCCTGTTTGAGGGTTTTCATACGCAAGAGCGGTTCCGGCATGTGGTACGCTCGCAGTATATCCTCAGTCCGAACCATTGCTACTTCAGTTCTTCGCGCGCCTGTCTGCTCAAGAAGAGAAATGAGACAGCGCCTACGTTCTCGTACAAACGCTGAGTTACTTGAGATGTCTACGACGCTTTTGAGCCTCTGGATATTCTCTGTACTGATTGGGTTCCGTCGACGCTGCCTGAAGCCGTTGGTGAATGAGTGATGATGTAAATATGTAATGCTACTTGATTTGCGTGAGTCTTTCCTGATTCGGTGGAACCGTTCCGTGGCCCGTATAGTTCCATTTGGTGCTACAAAAGATATTTCATTATAAAAATGTCCGACGTACGTAAGAAAGCTTAAGCAGATTTTTCCAATCGCGACGACTGTGTTCTCGTTCCGTTTTTTTAACAAGGGGTTTGTGGGGGACTGTTCATTACGAAGGCTTGAGATAAAATTGGTAAAGTCGTTGTCGTTTAGTTCTTTAAAATCTTTTCTGACCATATAGCAAAACTTTATTAAATGACTGATTTTAAAGGCGTACTCTCCCATCGTGCCTCCTTTGCTACCTTTCCTTGATAGTCCGTGGAGTTCGCCTCGGCCGCGCTGCCTAAGGAGAGACAGCATGTATAGGTTACCTAAGCTGCAAGGGTTTCCATTTGGCCAGCTGAGAAAAGGGAAGTTGGTTATCTCGGAGGTGACTAACGTGTCAGCTGATTGGTAGCTGAAGAGTGTGGTGTTTTCTATTAAAGTGAAAAGTTGATAGCTTATCGTAGTCATAGGGCTGTCCTAGCATTGGTAATTTAAGGTGTTAGATCCTGTAGTCATCTATCTGTGTGATGTTAGATTTGCTAGCGGACGGGTCTTTGAATCTGCTGGTATTTAGGCTGATTATGCTATAAATGGTGCTGACAGCGTCGGTGTGATGTTTTGCTCTAAGTGAATCATCTTTAGTGTCTTTAAGTAGCATCAGGTAATTGAGCGCTTCGGATGCTGCCTGTAACAGACGAACATTATCTTGGCGAGTTTTCTGAAGATCGGCTTCAAGGCTTGCTACTTTCAATGCTAGGCCTTGTTTGGTTCGCTTTTCAGGTCTGAATTGTGATTGATGAGATTGATTTATGCGGTCTAGTGCTTGCTTCCGTAAGAGATCTAAACTACGGAATCCACCAATGATAAATTCGTTAGCATACGCTTTTAGGGTGTTAAGGCTTGTTGGAAATACCTCATACTTTGTGTTAGATGCTGGATCGTCAATTTCGATAGCCAATGCAGCGGTGGTTGCTTGACTTTTCAGTGCAAGGACCAGCGTGGG
Organism: Pseudomonas sp. HP_12; assembly: GCF_055283955.1. Lineage (NCBI taxonomy): Bacteria > Pseudomonadati > Pseudomonadota > Gammaproteobacteria > Pseudomonadales > Pseudomonadaceae > Pseudomonas > Pseudomonas sp. HP_12. The sequence goes on along the minus strand of NZ_JBTOQG010000056.1, from coordinate 126,951 downwards.
GTGTCCGCTAAATGTGACTGGAGACTTGCAAATAGACGCGAGTAGTTGATATAGCAGCAGTACATTTGAGGCTTTGTCTTGGTGGCCTTCATTGCTCATCATCAGATGCTCGTTTTGGCTTGCAATACTTTTACTATTATTTGCATTTTTTGTCCTTTCTCGTCAGTGAAAAAGAATGGTTCGATCCTGACAATTCCTTCCTTTATCAGGTCGTCAATATGACTTTGCAGGTCTTCGGTGTCCAGAATGGCAAATTCGTCGGTTCCATATTTGGCACTGAGAAGGTTGGAGAGCTCTCGAAATGATTCGGTCGGTTCGGACTGGAGTTGCTCGGCTAGAAACTGTGCGGACGCGCTGCGAAGAGTCGCTCCGCCCATGGTTTCAGTAATATAATGCCAGATATGAATTGCTTCCTCATGGCCAAGCATCCAACGAAGCGTGTCTAACTGGCCAAAGCTGCCATTGTAAAAGAACACCATGGCGAAGAAGCGCCTTAATTGATGCTGCCTAATGTAGTATCTCTCTTGGTTGCGATTTGTCTGAGTCTGAAAGTAGTCGCAAAAATTGTCCAGGTTTTTGTTGTAAGCCGTGTGGTCGGTGTCCTTGAAAATAAACTGCCCAGATAAATGAGGAGTGGAAAAAAGTCGTTGTGGTTTTGCAATGCAACCCTCTTCCACTAACGTGTGCTGCATGTTTTGTAGATTTTTTATCATTGAGACTGCTATAGGGTCAATCGGTCGCGCTATTTTTTTGCGCAGTCCGAACAGGCTTTTAGTGCTTTTTCCGGCAAACGCCAACAGCCACGTTTCGGTACTGTCTAGACTATGTTCTGTTGGTAATTCCACCAGTTCGCTGGCACGCTTAGCCATGAGCGCCCCGACTACTATTTGGACGCAACCAATGTACACAGATACCATTTCTAGTAGTCCATTGTTCTTTCTTAAGCTCTTGAAGTGGGCCGCCTTATCTAATTTTATTTTTTGCTGCCACTGTCTGCCAGTTGGTAGTCGGACAGACAAACCAACTCTGTTTACTCCTCTTGACCGGGCGTCCTCAGAGATAATCTTCATGAATTGTTCATCTGTGATATCACTTGGGCTAATGCCTAGCTTCTTACATTCAATCAACAATGAGCAGTAGGCGTCTAGAAACACAGCCCCATGAATAATGTGAAATTCGATAGCATTTTTTATTGCACTAAAAGCTACTGAGGTTGGGAGCGTTTTAAATCTGCCAGGCGTTCCCACTTCTGGTGTGTAGTTTTCGATGGCGAGCAAATGCGTCATGGCGGGTGTCGGCAGATGCATGTCTCGAAGCATGCCAAGTCGATAGATTATGGCTCTAAAATTGTTGTATGAGTCTTTTCGTTGCCTAGCGTGGCTGTTTGTCACGGATGCTCCCGGAAGCTCTCTGACGAAACGAGGGGTAGAATCGTCAATGCATAATATCTCGTAACTTGGTTTAGACCTCTTTTTGCCGAGGATAGTATCTGGGTATATTTGTGAGCTCAAAAATAAGGTATTGGCAAGAGGGGAGTGAGTAAGCTGGCGCTTGTAAGCTCCTTTCAAAAATAACGCTGCGCGAACTTTAGGTATAAGCTCTCTCGGGAATTCTAAACCACAACAAAGTTGTTCTTCTGTAACGATTTTCATCATCGGTCGAGCATCGAGTACCGAATCCAACTCCTTTTGGGTGTATTGGTCTAATAGTTTGATGCAATAAAACTGGAGGCGTTGGGGCCACTCATAGATTGCGAGCGATAAATCTGATGTGGATGCGATCCGATCTAACAATCTTTTTAGGTCTCCGCTCGTTAGGCCGGCGAGACCAAATGCGGATAGTTTGAGTGCTTTGCCATTTATAAGCAAATAGTCAATTATAAGACAGGCCCGTCTAAATAAGCTGTGCTGGCGACTCTGTAGTTTGTTTGTTTCATATGTTGGATTGTGATTATTTCGGGTGGATAGTATTAAAATATATTTGAAGCTTGCCAAGAGTGCGGAATTTCTTTTGTGGATTAACGGGGTCCCATTATCTAAGTGGATGTTCCAATCGATAATGTACGTATTCTTGTTGTTGAAATCTAAAGACCAGATGTTATCTTCAAATTCTGACTTCAGCCACATTGCAGTCCTAAAGATGTCAGATGTTTTAGCTAAATGCGGTTCGAGGAAAGCTAGCTCAGGAGGTAGACTCATAAATTAATTTCTCCATTCTAGATGGTTCAATTAGCAAACGAGCACCCTTTAAATGGTCAATAAGTGTCGAATCTCGGGTGCGTTCAATCTCACGCTCAATGAGCGTGGTGACTTTGGACCAATATTTTGAAAGCGCGTTGATTCTCAGTTTTTCGTGTGCGCCATCTACTGCCGCTCGTAGAGAAAGGAGGGTTGTCAAGATCCATTTGTCTACTGATATAAGTAATTGGCCTTGGGATTCCGTTGGGATGGTCGACGTCGTTCCTTCAGGATCCTCTAGATGGGTGGGTATGTCTCTGATTGCATGATTTTTTAGGAATTCGTGCATATCCTCAATGGAGCAAAAGCCAGAGGCTTGAAAGAGATATGGACTATCTTTCATAGCCTCACAAAGAATCCCTTTTTGGAAGATTCGAATCCATCGACTTTGAAAGAATTGCTGGATTGATTCAGGTAAATAGTGACTTAACAAGGTGGATGTATAATATGTGTGCCCTAATGCTTTCGCCATCGCCTCTGTGCTCTGTGTTTCCAAGTAGATAGCTACCGCGCAGGATGATCGGAATGAAGAAGGACTCACCCGAAGAACGAAGTTAAAAAGATCAATGCCCTTGAGTTTTGAGTGTTGCTCGAATTGTGCAACAACAAAGCACCTAGGACCTGAGAGCTTAGCGCTGTCCCACTTCGAAAATTCGCACCTTGCTGGACGGCCAAGCGCTAGCTGACCATGGAGAAATAGATAACGCCATGAGTCATTTTTCTCAGCCCGAAGCGCGGCTCGCAGAGGGTCGGTTAATTGGATTATTTGACGAACTAGAACGGCCTCACGGGGAGTCAATGTTATTAGTTGCTCACTTCGGCCTGCTCCCTTCCGGTCTTTATAGCCCAACAGTTGATATTGTCCTTGAACCTTGGTAAAGCCAACTAGCTTTCCTGTTTTGTCGTACAGTTCAAAACCATTCAGAAAAGAGGCAGTAATACAAGGGTGTCCATGTATTAGTAAGTAGTGGAAAGCGTAGAAGTCGTTATAATTTGGAATTGCGAGTTCCCTGGCTAACGCCTGTCTCCTGAACTCGTGGCGATGGTAGGTGCTGTCTAGTATATTTCTCAGGCCATTATAGCCTGCTATGCACAAGGTGGCACATAAGTGTTCGATAGGCGTTTGCTCGACTGAACTATATATTTTTGCGTCTGACGGAAGAAGTATCCCCTCGCGACTGAGCTTAATTCTACGTTTTAGCGCGTGGCCTTGCTTTCTGCATTCGCACCTGGCCCATCTGACCACGGTGTCAATATCTTCCGTTATTTTGGTGAAAAGTAACTGGAACGCTTGTGTGTCGGTTATCTGTAAAGGGACGAGCGTCAATAGCTTATTTTTTACCGCTACACCGTTGGTTTCTGTTATGCGCGTTAGTGTGCCAGGCTTGGAGCTGCCTATTGGAGCCGAAATATGTCCCTGATATGGTCTTGCCCAAACCTTACTTTCGAAAAAATATCTTTCAACTACGCCGATAAATTTAACATAAGTTCTTTTCTTGGTGATCAGGTCGTTCCCTTTTTTGTAGCAGTTCATAAATGAATGAAGCATATAATTTTTAAACAGCCTCGCGTTGAGGTCCGGATCTTTGAACGTATCTCGGTTGTACAGTTGGTGGTTTTCTGAAAGATAATCTATAAAGTCTCTAAGCTCTTGGATAGCTGTACCTGCTTGCGTCTCAAGATAGAGTGCGAGTTGTTGCTGGATTTTTTTCGCAAAGGAAATTCCGTAATGCGGGATCAGCTTTGCGATAGGAAGATATACAGGCTTGTTTCTTTTTGTTTGGATAGCCCAGCCACACCAATATTCTGCCCGCCCCTCATTAATCCTTTTTGATGCCGCTTTCCAGTACGAATGCAGCTTGCTTGGTAAGCTTGGGTCCCAAGTAATATCGGTTATATCGGGATTGAAGCCATGCAAAGAGCTAAGAACTCTTACAAATCCCTTTGCATATTCTTGTCTAACGCTTCTTACTGAACCGACAAAATCATCCGAATGAAGTGATCCCAAAAAAGATTTAACTATTTTGTTAAACTTACGAGAACCAATATTTTTTGACGTAACTTCAAACTCGCATACGTAGCAAAATGCTTCGAAGAGTCTGATAGCGCTCTGCGCCCCTTTGATGCTCATGCGCTTCTGGCATGCGAGCATTTCTTCAGCGATCGCCGATTCGATCGCTATGAAGGGGTAGACATCCAGGTATCTGCAGTTTTTGATGATTGTCAATGTCACTTTCCCCCAGATCACTGCGCCTAAGGCCCGCTGAGGAGGGTATAGCTCACTTTTGACAACTCTGCGTTGATGGCAAAAACTGAGAAAGAAGCCTCGACGCTGATCTCGCGCTTGCCCTGAGCTTGAACGGCCGTGCGCTGTTTCGTGACGAGCAGCCGCTGAAGATTCTGCTGATGTCGGCGACCCTTGAAGGCGCGCGTCTGTCGAGCTTGCTCAACGACGCGCCGGTCATCAGCAGCGAAGGGCGCATGTTCCCGGTGTCGATGCAGTGGGGGCGGCCGTTTCAGCCCGGGGAGTTCATCGAGCCGCGGGTGGTGCAAACCGTGCTCGACGCGCTGGGCAACGAGTCCGGCAGCGTGCTGGTATTCCTGCCGGGCCAGGCCGAGATCCGTCGGGTCACTCAACAGTTGGCCGATGCCATTGGTGATCGCAGCGACGTGCTGTTGTGCCCGCTGCATGGCGAGCTCGACCTGAGCGCCCAGCGCGCGGCGATCGAACCCGCGCCCAAGGGCAAACGCAAAGTGGTGCTGGCGACCAATATCGCCGAGACCAGCCTGACCATCGATGGCGTGCGGGTGGTCATCGACGCGGGGCTGTCGCGGGTGCCGCGTTTCGATCCCGGCAGCGGCATGACGCGCCTCGACACCCAGCGCATCTCCCGTGCCAGCGCGACTCAGCGGGCGGGCCGGGCAGGGCGACTTGAGCCGGGCGTGTGTTATCGGTTGTGGTCCGAGGCGCAACACGATCAATTGGCGGCCTACGGCGCGGCGGAGATTCTTCAGGCCGACCTTGCCGGCTTGGCACTGCAACTGGCGCGTTGGGGCGTTGAACCGGCGCAACTGACCTGGCTGGATCTGCCGCCCGCCGCCGCATATGCCCAGGCGCAGGACCTGCTGGCCCGACTGGGCGCTCTGACGCGCAAGCTGGGTGAAGACTGGAAACTCACCCCTCACGGCCAGTCGATGGCAGAGCTGCCCGCCCATCCCCGCATCGCCCATTTGCTGCTGCGCGGTCATGAACTGGGCTTGGGGCCGCTGGCGTGCGACGTCGCAGCGTTGCTGGGCGAGCGGGACGTTCTGCGCGGCGCCGGAGCCGATCTGCACAGCCGGCTGACGTTGCTGGCCGGCGCAGAACGCGCGGCGAAAGGCGCACAGGGCGGCGTGCAGCGAGCGCGGCAATTGTCGCGGCAATATCGCGGGTATCTGAGGGGCACCGTCCGGAAACCGGTCGCCGATCCCGATCACCCGCGCTGGCTCGGCGCGCTGCTGGCGCTGGCCTATCCCGATCGCGTCGCGCAACAACGCCGTGCCGGCGGAGCGGAGTATCGACTCGCCAACGGTCGGGCTGCCCTGTTCGCCGAGCCAGACGCGCTGATGAAACAGCCGTGGCTGGTGGTCGCTGATCTGGGCAGCCGCCAGGGCCAGCGCGAAGAGCGTATTTATCTGGCCGCCGAGTTCGATCCAGAGCTGTTCAACACAGTGCTCGCCGAACAGGTGACGACGTTCGATCAACTGGACTGGGACGAGCGCGAGGGCGTGTTCCGCGCCGAACGTCAGCGCAAGGCCGGTGAACTGATCATCAGCCGCGAGCCGCTCACCGGGCTGGACGATTCCGCACGAGGTCAGGCCCTGCTGGCGCTGGTGCGGCGCAAGGGACTGGAACTGCTGCCGTGGACGCCCGAGCTGCGCCAGTGGCAGGCGCGCGTCGGTCTGCTGCGTCAGATGGATCTGCAAACCCTGAGCGAAAGCGAGTGGCCGGACGTGAGTAACGACGGGTTGCTGGCGACGCTGGAGCACTGGCTGCTGCCGTGCCTGGGCAAGGTCACGCGACTGAGCCACTTCGGCAATCTGGACCTGTCATCGATCCTGCACAACCTCCTGCCATGGCCCTTGCCGCAGCGGCTCGACGAACTGGCGCCGCACCACCTGACCGTGCCGTCGGGTTCATCGGTGCGCCTCGATTACAGCGAGTCCCCGCCCATTCTGGCGGTGCGCCTGCAGGAGCTCTTCGGCCTGGCCGACACCCCGCGCATCGCCAATGGCCGGCAGATCGTCAAGCTGCACCTGCTGTCCCCCGCACGCCGCCCGGTACAAGTCACCCAAGACCTCGCCAACTTCTGGCGCAGCACCTATGCCGAGGTGAAGAAGGACCTGAAGGGGCGGTATCCGAAGCACTATTGGCCGGACGATCCGCTGATCGCTGAGCCGACCGCGCGGGTGAAGCCGAGGAAGTGAACGGCAGCACAAGGGCATGACATCGGGTGGATGCAAAAAAACTTCACACGCCATGTGAGGTAAATGCGCGCTCAACCCGTGTAATAGTAACGAATCGCATTTGCACTCGTTTCAATTACGGAGTCAGCTCGTGGTCAAGCGCTTTAACCGGACTCATGCGTCAGTCCTGCTGTGTTCTGCCTTACCTGGTTTTGCAATGGCTGCCCAGACGGTCACCGAGTTGGCGCCCAGTGTCATCCAGTCCACACGCGATGCGGCTTACGGCTCGGGAAGCTATACGGTTTCTGAAGGGAGCACCGCCAGCAAGACCTCCACTCAGAATCGGGATGAAGCCCAAACCGTCAACACGGTCACTGCGCAAACCCTGGATGACTACCAGGTCAAAGACCTCAACGACGCCATGCGCTTTGTGAGTGGTGTGTCCCAGACGAACACGTTGGGGGGCACGAAGGATGCCGTGATCAAGCGCGGATTTGGCAGCAACGACGACAACTCCATTTTGCGGGACGGGGTCCGCTCAGCGATTGGTCGCAATCTCGGCGCTACCACCGATCACGTGGAAGTGTTGAAAGGCCCGGCATCGCTCATGTACGGCGCGCTTGAGCCGGGCGGGCTGATCAATGTGATCAGCAAACAACCGCAGTTCACCCAAAGCACGACCTTGACGGGCTCTGGTTACAGTGAAGGCGGCGGGACCTTTGGTGTGGACACCACCGGGCCGCTCGGCGATACCAACTTGGCGTACCGGCTGGTTGCCGAGCGCTCCCACGAGGACTACTGGCGTAATTACGGTGTCGATGAGCACACGCTTATTGCGCCATCGATCGCCTGGGTCGGCGACCGCGCCAGTTTCTCACTGGCCTACACCTATAACGATTACGCCAGCCCCTTTGACCGCGGCACGGTGTTCGCCAACGGCCACCCGGCCGACATCAGTTACCGCGACCGTCTGGATGAGCGCTGGGCCAAGACCGTCGGCATCAGCCAAAGCACCACCGCGAAGTTCGAATACCAGCTCAATGATGACTGGCGAAGCCGGTTGACCTATGGATGGACCGAGGATCGTTACAGCCTGGCGATTGCACAGCCCAGCACCTTGAAAGGCGACACCCTGCGCCGGATTGCCAACGGCGGGCACTATGACTACGAGAGCCGCTACACCGCGCTGGACTTCATAGGCGATCAGCAGTTGTTCGGCCAGCGGCATGAGATTGTCGTCGGGGTGGACAACGAGTCGCTGGATAAATACCGCGGTAAAACCTACCGCAACGCCAGTAGCACCGCCGGCAACCTCGACATCCAGAACCCCACCTACGGCAATCTGGCTGAGCCTGCGACGGTCAGTGCGGCCCAGAGCAACGCCGAAAATAACCTGGTCACCACCTCGGCGTACTTCAAGGACAACTGGCACCTTAACGATCGCTGGATTCTGGTGTTTGGTGGTCGTCAGGAACACTGGGATCAATACAGCGATCAGGGGCTGGGCAGCGCGTACGCACCGGGTGCGGATTCTAACGGCGACAAATTTCTCCCCTTCGGCGGGATTGTTTATCAGCCGACCGAGAACGTTGCGCTCTACGCCAACTACAGCCGTTCCTTCGTGCCGAATGACGCCGACGATGCAGGCAACAGCTTCAAGCCTACCGAAGGGCGCAGCTACGAAGTGGGTGTCAAATACAGCCCGGTCCAGGCGCTCAACGTGAACCTGGCCGTGTATGACATCGTCAAGAACAACCTTGTGAACAGCGTGCTGCAGGCAAACGGCGACAGCATTGACGAAGCCGTAGGGAAGGCCCGCTCGCGAGGGGTTGAGCTGGATGTGACCGGAGAGATCGCGCGTAACTGGAGCATCATCGGCACCTACGCCTATGACCACACGGAAGTGCTGAAAAACGCAGAATCACCCGAGCAGGAAGGCAACCGCTTGCCCAATGCGCCGATGCACACCGCGAGCCTGTACCTCAGCCATCAACTCGGGCTGCCTGCCGAAACCGGCAAGTGGCATGTCGGCGCAGGTGCCCGATACGTCGGAGAGCGGCCGGGCGACGATGCCAACAGCTTTTGGCTGGACAGCTACACGACGGCCGATGCCTTTGTGCGCTGGGATTTACCCACCCATGACTACAAGACCAGTCTGCAGTTGAACATCGACAACCTGTTCAACAAGGAATACTACCCGGCCACCACGGGCAGCAGCACGCTCCAGGTGGAGGAGGGAGCGCTCCGAACTGCGCGGCTGACTGCCAGCGTCACGTTCTGATGGCAGCGATCGGTGCCGGGCAATCCGGCACTGGTCGGTTCAGATCAAACGACTCTCTTGTGCATCCGTACAGAGGGTTTACTCACCCTGCGCTGGGACTCTGAACCGCGCGATCACCGGCATGTGATCAGAAATCAACAACGTGTCCGCCTGCCTCACCCGCGCCTCGACCCGTTTCAGCTTCGGGCTGTAGAACAGAAAATCCTGCGTCCGGTCCGGGCCGCTGATGCGGGGATCGTTAGGGAAGCGGGTGTACCACGTGCGACGGTCCTCACCGGCCACGTCTTCATTGCTCGGGATCATCGGGAAGCTTTCCCACAAGCCACGCAGCTCACTCTCTGCCGCAAACGGCACGCGCTGTTCGGCGGGTAGCCGCGGATATTGCCCCTGTGGCAGCAGATTGAAATCTCCGCCGGTTATCCACAGCGTGCCGTTTTGCTCGAAGGTTTGTTGCAACTGACGAACCGATGCTAATTGCCGTTTTCGCACGTCGCCGCCCGGCTTCGCATCGCCCAGGTGCGTGTTTGTCACCGCCAGATGTCGGCCATCGCTCAGCGGCAGGTAGCTGACCAGCAGCGCAGGTTGAGGTTGAAACAGGCGGCTGATGAAATGGCCGGACGGCGAGGGCAGGTGCAGACGTTCGGCGCTGTCCAGTTGGTAGCGGCTCAGCGTCGCCAGTTTGCGGCCGACGCTGCCGAAGATGTGGCGATCCGGCACGAAGTCGGACTTCCAGTCAAACGCCTCGCTGCTGCAGGGGTACAGGTCGGCGACGCGCGCTTGGAGCAGGGCAAGTTGGTTGCCGTAGTCGGTGTTCTTCGCGCCGTCGTCGACTTCCTGCAGCAACACGATGTCCGGCTGCTCATCGCGGATGACCCGTGCGACTTCATCGAGGTTGTACTCCAGGTCTTCCGGGGTCGGGCGCTCGTCAGGGCCGCTGCCGTCGGGCAGGTCGTACCAGAAGACATAACGCTTGCCGGCCAGGTATTGAATGTTCCAGGTCATCACCTTGAGCGTCTGACCCGGCGCCAATACCGGTGGCTTTCCGTCCTTCGCGTTGCAGGATACCGCCACCTTATCGTGTCGGGCGGGGTGCCAGGTCACGTCATAAAGCAGTATCACGAACAGCCCGGCAGACACCGCGAGGTAAAGCAGGTACCGCGTCGGACGTGCCATCTTCTTATGCCGACCGCGCGGGCGGGTCAATGAGCATGAACAACCGGAACATCATCACGCTGATAAGCAGCTGCAGGAAGCTGGAAACACTGTCCACCGCAATCGACAGCATCGGGCTTTGCTGGTCTGGCAGCACGTAATAACTGAGCGCCTCGAGCAGCGACAGCGGGATGTAAACGCACAGCACGCAGACGAAAATCCGCACCACGTGGCCCTGCGTCATTCTGAAGCTTTCGCGCATCGCCTCCAGCGGCCCCATCCCGCGCAATACCAGCAAGTATTCCGACAGCTGCAGTTTGATCATCACCCACACGCCCGGCAGGATGAACAGCGACATGCCGGCCATGATCAGCAGGGTGCTCAGCGCCGTCAGCACCGCGAACGTGGGCCACATGCGCAACGCAACGGCCCACAGGTTGGATTTGACCGGCTCTTCGCCCCGGGTTTTCGCATCCAGGAAAAGGATCAGCGCGCCGGTGTAGAGCGGATAAAAAAGCAGCCCGACCAACAGTGGCGCGACGCCGTTGCCCTGCCCGAAGCCGATGAGCTGTTTGGTCAGGGCCTCCAGCACTACCAGGGGCAGGCACAACGTAAGAATGCTGCCGAAGTTGCGTCGGAAGAAGTACAGCGAGTCTTGCAGAATGGTCAGCGGATTCATGAACGGATCACAGGGATAAGCAGGCCGACACTGTAACGTAGCGCCGCAGAACCGGCCAACAGGCACCCACTAGCCGGCTTTCTTAACTTTTTTTACATCCTATTGAAACGCCCTTGAACAGCCCCATTACTGGCTATGTCCGAGCAATGGCTCAGAACAGAATTCCTACGGCAATCTAACGAGGTCGCCATGAACAGCGAAGAACAAACCCTGATCGATGGCTTGTTTGGCAAGCTCAAGCAAGCAGAAACCGAATCGGTCCCCCGTGATGCGCAGGCCGAAGCGCTGATCAAGGAGCACCTGACTCGCCAGCCGGCCGCGCCTTATTACATGGCGCAGTCGATCCTCGTGCAGGAAGTCGCGATCAAGCAGCTGGAGGCCCAGAACCGTCAGCGCGACGAGCAGATTCAACAGCTGCGGGCTGAGCTGGAGCGGGCAAAGTCCGCCGCGCCTGCCCAGTCCGGCAGCGGCGGTGGATTTCTGTCGAGCATTTTCGGCGGCGGTTCGCGCGAGCCACAGGCTCAGCAGCCAGCTTCGTCGTTCTCGCGTCCGTCGAACCCGCAACCTTCCTCGGGCGGCTGGCGTGAAAGCGGTCCGGCCAGCGCACCGCAGCAAAATTATGCTCAGCCACAGCAAAACTATGCCCAGCCGCAACAGGCACCGGCGGCCCCAGTCGGCAGTGGTTTCCTGGGCGGCGCCCTGAAAACCGCAGCGGGCGTGGCCGGTGGCGTGATGCTGGCGGAAGGCATCAGCAGCCTGTTCCACCACAACAGCCAACCGCAGGAAATCGTCGAGATCATCCAGGAGCAGCCGGCCCAGCCTGCTGCCGAACATGATCAGGGCGGCAGCGGTGGGTGGGGTGACGACCAGCAGCGCGTGACAGGTAATGACAGTACCGGCAATGACAGCTGGGGCAGTGATTCAAATGGCTTCGCCGACACTGACTACGGCAGTGACACCGGTGGCGGCTTGTTTGACGACGACGATTCTTTCGTCTGATAACGAAAGGCAGCGGCGGCATATTCTCCAGGAATGCCCCGCTGCCCCGACAGCACGCTGCGGCCCTCCACACCCAATCCTTCAATCCCTTTCCCAAAATGGCATACTGAGCGCCGGTCCGGTTTTCGGGCCCTTGTCGCTTGTCAGCGCATCGAGGATTTTGGGTGAGAAGAATCGCGGTCTTCGCCGACGTACAGAACCTGTATTACACAGTGCGTCAGGCTCACGGTTGTCACTTCAATTACGCCGCCCTGTGGGCTGACATCAGCCAGCGCGGGCAGATCGTCGAGGCGTATGCGTATGCCATCGACCGTGGCGACAGCAAGCAGCAGCAATTCCAGCAGATCCTGCGCAACCTCGGTTTCACCGTCAAACTCAAACCCTACATCCAGCGCAGCGACGGCTCGGCCAAAGGCGACTGGGACGTGGGCATCACCATCGACATCATGGACGTCGCGCCGAATGTCGATGAAGTCGTGCTGGCGTCCGGCGATGGCGATTTTGACCTGTTGCTGGAGCGCATCATCAGCAAACACGGCGTCGAAGCGATTGCCTACGGCGTACCGGGGTTGACCGCCAATTCGTTGATCCGGGCGGCCAGTCGTTATGTGCCGATCGAGGGCGGGTTGCTGCTCAAGACCTGATCCACCGCCTCGGTGCAGCAGCGTCTGTGTCGCCTATGCGACTGACGACGAATGACTTGTGGGAGTGAGCTTGCTCACGAAGAGGCCGGGGCATTCAGCCACTTTCTCTGGGGCTGAAAGTAAGCCTTCGCGAGCAAGCTCGACTCCCACGGGAGGGTGATTCGGCTCGGGATTCCCGGTTGGCGCAAGACCTGTGGGAGTGAGCTTGCTCACGAAGAGGCCGGGGCATTCAGCCACTTTCTCTGGGGCTGAAAGTAAGTCTTCGCGAGCAAGCTCGCTCCCACATGACGGTGGGCTGACTCAAAATCGCCGGTTGTTGCAGGACCTGTGGGAGTGAGCTTGCTCACGAAAAGGCCGGGACATTCAGCCACTTTCTCTGGGGCTGAAAGTAAGTCTTCGCGAGCAAGCTCGCTCCCACAGGAATTGAGTTTGCTGCAGAACAGTGTGATGTCTGAACATCACGCGTTTTCCAAAAAAATCGTCACTGTTAAGGCCACCTCCATGCAAGAACGCATCGCCGTCATCGACTTCGAAACCACCGGCATTTCCCCCAGCAGCTACTGCCGCGCGACGGAAATCGCCGTGGTGATCGTGGAGCAGGGCGTCATCGTCGAGCGCTATCAAAGCCTGATGAACGCCGGCGTGCGCATCCCGTCCTTCATCGAATCCCTGACCGGCATCAGCAACAGCATGCTGCGCACGGCGCCGCCGGCTGAACGGGTCATGAATGAAGTTGCCGAGTTCGTCGGCCTGACGCCACTGGTGGCGCACAACGCCTCGTTTGACCAGAAGTTCTGGGACTTCGAGCTGTCACGCATCAAGCGCAATCGCGTACAAAGCTTCGCCTGCTCGATGCTGCTGGCGCGACGTCTCCTGCCACACGCGCCGAACCACAAACTCGGCACCCTCACCAGCTGGGCCGGCTTGCCCCACACCGGCAAGGCTCACCGGGCCATGGCCGATGCGGAAATGGCCGCCAACCTCACGCTGCACCTGGGCCACCAACTGCGCGACACCCACGGTCTCGCCGGTGTCTCCCACCAGTTGCTGTGCACGCTGCAAAAAGTCCCGGCGAAGAAGATTGCGGATGCGATCAGCAAGCACCGGGGGCTCTAGTCAGTCTTTGGCGCAGGTGCCTCAAGCCCAATCAGCATGCCCGATCAAATGAATGAAGCCGGCATCGCCTTGAGTCAGGGCAGCAGACTCCGGGGAGTTGGCGATATTGAATGCGACCTGCCCACGGCTTGCGCCGCCTTCCAGCGTCTGGACCCAATAGGCAACGCCGTTAGCGTCGCCGCCTCGGCCCAGGACATTGTTGTACAGCTGCTCGACAAAGGCCGCATTGCTGCTGTCATCGGGCAGGCGTTGAGTAAATTCGGCAGAGTGCACAAAACCATCCGCCACCTGGGCAGCGCTTTCGCCTGCGGCGCCCTGTGACAGCCAGAACTTGAGGCCTTCGATATCGGGCGCACGATCCAGAATGGTATACAGACGCCCGATGTTTGCCTGCGCCGCGTCGAGGACGAACAGCTCGCGATCTGCGAAATCGAGCAGATTGAAGCCACTCAGTTCGAATGTCGCCGCAGCTCCCGTGGAACGACTGACTGACAGCGTGTCGGTATCGAGGGCGTTGATCGTGTAGGCGGATGCAGCGTCGTTGAACATAAAGGTGTCGATACCGGCGTTGCCCGCCAGATGCGAAACCCCATTGCCGTCAAGCCTGACTTCCTGCTCACTGATCTGATCGTCGCCAGCCGTGCCGGTGGCCACGCCCTTGCCCACCACCATATCCATATTGTTCCAGGCGTTATGATCCACGATCCTGATGTAGCCTGTCTCGCCCTCCGAGAGGTCATGGCTTTCACGAGAATTCAGGAAGCCATCAGCAACCGACGTTCGACTCAAACCCTCCTGCAGCAGCGTGCTCCAGTACGACACACCTGAATCATCGCCTGTGCGATGCAGTACGGTCTGATAGAGCTCAAGGACAAAGTCCCGACTACCCAGCACGCTGTAGCGCTGTATCCCTTCAGCGGAATTCAGAAAGCCATCGCGAATCTCTGCATCCGAGCTGCCCATCGCTTGATGCGTCAGCCAGTAATCCAAGCCCTGATAATCGGGCGTCCGACCGAACAGTGAGTAGAGCCTGGCAACGTAAGCCTGATCCTCGGTGAGCGCGATGTGATGAAGATCCCTGCCAAAGCTCAACGAAACAGTGGCATCACTCTGGGCGTTGAAGGCGCCATACTGGCTGCGAAAAGCCATGAGCAGTTCGTCAAGACCGGCATCGTGGTCGCTGAAAGCCAGCTTTTCGACGCCTAGAAGGGTGTCCACATCGGACGTTTGCGCATCATGAACCCTGAGGGTGGCATTGCTCACAAGCGCGGCATCGTAGGTTGCAAAGTAGCGAGCACCGGCCTCGGTATACAAAGCGGTGTCGAAGCCGTTGCCACCATCGAGCACGTCCGAGCCGGCCCCACCGATCAGCCGATCGTTGCCATCGCCCCCTTGCAACAGGTCATTGCCCGCGTTTGCGTTGAGAAAGTTGTCACTGGCGTTGCCGATCAGCGTATCCGCGCCTGCACCCGTTATGGCGTTCTCGATAACCGTACCGCGCGCGATGGCGATATTCGATAGACCGCCGTATACGCTGGAAAAAGCTTCACTTCTCAGATCGACTGTCTGAGCGCCGACATAGGTGCTGACGTTGATCGTGTCGTTGCCGCCCGAATCATAGAGCGTGGCCACCAGGCCGGTCACGAAGTCGGTTCCGGTGTTTATGGAGGCCTTGTTAAAACTGTAGGTGTCGTCGCCCGTGCGGGTGATGGCGGTGCCGTACAGTGCCTGGATGGCGACGATGTCCGCCAGCATGGGGGTAGCGACATAGCCGAAAGAGGCATTGGAATAGGTATTCTGGTCCTGACTGAAGTAGGACATTATCGAATATTTCCAGCTGTCCTCTTGGTAGAAGGCATTGCTGGGGAAGGTCGCGCTGCCGTTGTAATTGCCCGCATGGCCCAACCCCAGCGCGTGGCCGATTTCATGAATGTAGGTCTGCTGATAATACCAACCGTAATTCACCCAATTGGACGCGATGTTGACGCTGCTGTCCGAGATGACGCTGCCTGCGTAATTGGAGCTGGTGTACGCACCGCTCTTGTTTTCGCTGAAATTGATCGCCCCGGCAGCGGTGGTTTCCACAAAGTGGATGCCACTGACGTTGGTCCAGGTTTGCAGCGCATATCGAGCAACAGCCTGAGCGTTTGCGCTCAAGCTTGCCAGGTTGACGGTGAGCGAGCCTCCGGCGTGCACGTCAAAGTGGTGCTGGGAACCGCCATAGGCGTCGTACCAATAGCCATCAGTCAGGTAGTTGGCTTGCTGGTCCAGCGTCAGGTGCTCAAGCGTCGCTTGGCTGGTGGCTGTCTGGTGGCTCGCACCTTGGCTGGTCGCTCCGTCAGCCCAGAGTTGGGTGAGTGAATCGCACATCGAACACATGTAGAAACTCCGGGGCAAGGCAGGCCTGGCCAGGTCAATGACGCAAAAATCGGGTACGGACCGGTGATGAGTTCAAGCCGCTGAGCCGGTTTTGGAAACTGGCGGCATGACCTTCACGCGCGTTTGACCCGCCTTGATCTTGACGATGGTGAGGCTCTTCGAGAAGGTACGGCAGGGCATGGTCGAAGACTCTCGATGCCCATTCCTGATGAAGTTGTCGGCATGCTTTCTGGCGACTTAAGGCGGTTTTTCTTGGAGTCGATGAAATACAGCTGGACTAGGGTGGAAGAAGCGTTCTGGTTGGGAAGGCTGCTTTGGAGCGCTTTGCGCACTTTTCCCGGTCATCTCGCCGCTCCCGCGTCAGCGGCGGCAAACACCGGCCAGCAAAAATTGTACGGGTCGAATAAACCACATTTGTAACTGACGCCTGCGGCCCGGACATTTCTAGAATCAGTCCCACAATAAACGACTGTACTAGAGCCCTTCATGCCTGCTGTCCGCCGTTTCCCCCTGCTGCTCATCGGGGCCTTTTTCGCGCTTTATGTGATCTGGGGCTCAACCTATCTCGCCATCCGCATCGGTATCGAAACCTGGCCTCCGCTCATGATGGCCGGGGTCCGCTTCACCATCGCCGGCTCCATCCTGTTTGCCTTCATGCGCTTTCGTGGCGCGCCGATGCCTACCTGGAAGCAGTGGAAATCCGCTGGGATGATCGGCTTTCTGCTGCTCGCCTGCGGCAATGGCGGCGTAACCCTGGCGGAACATGCAGGCGTTGCTTCGGGTGTCGCCGCATTGGCCGTGGCCGTGGTGCCGTTGTTCACCTTGTTGTTCGGCCTGTTCTGGGGGCATCGCAATACCGGGCTGGAGTGGGCTGGCATTTTGCTCGGCCTCGTCGGCATCTCCTTGCTCAACCTCGGCTCGAACCTGCAGGCCAGCCCCATGGGCGCCGCGCTGGTGATCTTCGCCGCCGCGACCTGGGCGTTCGGCTCGGTGTGGAGTCGCTACCTGCCCTTGCCCGCCGGGCCGATGGCCAGCGCCTGCGAAATGCTGGTGGCCGGCGCGGTGTTGTTGCTTGGCAGCTTTGTGAGCGGCGAACGCATGACCCAATCCCCGGGTCTGTCCGGCTGGCTGGTAATGGCATATCTGGTGGTGTTCGGCTCGATCGTCGCGTTCAGCTCCTACATGTACCTGCTGAAGAACGTGCGACCCGCCGCCGCGACCAGCTATTGCTACGTCAACCCGGCGGTGGCGGTGTTGCTGGGCGTGTTGTTCGCCGGCGAACACATCGGCTGGGCAGAAGGTGCGGCGATGGCGGTGATCATCAGCGCCGTCGTGCTCATCGGCCTGCCGCAGTGGCGCAAGCAGAAACCGGTGTAGAAAGGGTAAACTGCGCGCCATTGTCTTCTACAGACTCTTGTGCGCTGACCTTTTTCCAACGGTACTGAAATGACATTCGCCTCCCTCGGCCTGATCGAACCCCTGCTGCGTGCCCTCGAAACACTGGGCTACCAGACTCCCACCCCCGTTCAGGCCCAGGCGATTCCGCCCGTGCTCGAAGGCCGCGACCTCATGGCCGCCGCCCAGACCGGCACCGGCAAGACCGCAGGTTTCGCGTTGCCACTGCTGCAACGCCTGACCATGGAAGGCCCGAAGGTCGCTGCCAACTCTGTGCGCGCGCTGGTGCTGGTGCCGACCCGCGAACTGGCCGAGCAGGTTCACGAAGCCATCGCGCAATACGCCGAGCACCTGCCGCTGACCACGTACGCGGCGTACGGCGGCGTCAGCATCAACCCGCAGATGATGAAACTGCGCCGAGGCGTTGACGTGCTAGTCGCCACGCCGGGCCGCCTGCTCGACCTGTATCGCCAGAATGCCGTGAAGTTCTCGCAGCTGCAGACCCTAATCCTTGATGAAGCCGATCGCATGCTCGATCTCGGCTTCTCCGAAGAGCTGCGCGACATCTACGCCGCGCTGCCGAAGCGCCGCCAGACGCTG
This sequence comes from Pseudomonas sp. HP_12, assembly GCF_055283955.1. Lineage (NCBI taxonomy): Bacteria > Pseudomonadati > Pseudomonadota > Gammaproteobacteria > Pseudomonadales > Pseudomonadaceae > Pseudomonas > Pseudomonas sp. HP_12. Next base: position 109,023 of record NZ_JBTOQG010000056.1, on the reverse strand, counting down.
CTGTTTTCCGCGACTTTTTCCGATGCGATTCGCGCTCTGGCCGGGCAGATGCTCGACAACCCGCTGACCATCGAAGTCAGCCCGCGCAACGTCGCGGCCTCGTCGGTCAAGCAGTGGATCGTCACCGTCGACAAGAAGCGCAAGAGCGAGCTGTTCATTCACTTGCTCAAGAAACATCGCTGGGGTCAGGTGCTGGTCTTCGCGAAAACCCGCGTCGGCGTCGACCAATTGGTGGAGCGCCTGCAAGGCCTGAGTCTCAACGCAGACGGCATTCACGGCGACAAACCCCAGGCCACTCGCCAGCGCGCGCTGGATCGGTTCAAGAGCGGTGACGTGCAGATCCTCGTCGCCACCGACGTTGCGGCTCGCGGCCTGGACATCGACGACCTGCCGACCGTGGTCAACCTTGATCTGCCGATCGTTGCCGAAGATTACATCCACCGCATTGGACGCACCGGGCGTGCGGGGCAAACCGGTGAAGCGATCTCCCTGGTGTGCGCCGACGAAGTCGACCTGCTCAGCGCCATCGAAATGCTCACCCGCCAGACCCTCCAGCGCCGCGAAGAGCCCGACTTCATTCCAGAACACCGCGTGCCGGCTACCGACGCAACCGGGCAGATTCTGAAAAAACCGAAAAAGCCGAAGAAACCCAAAACCAGCGGCGGAGGCGGCAAACGCAATCTGGGCAAGTGGGTCGATAGCGGTGAAGCGGCGGCAGAAGTGCCGTCCATCAAGCCAGTGCGCAAAGTGCCGGTGTTCAACACCGGACCGCGCAAGCGCAAGCCGTAAGAGTTGATACGACGGCGAAGTCCGGACGAGATCCATTGCCCGGATTTCTGTGCTCTCACTGGATAAACGCGTGCTCTCAGTAGGACCGGCTTCAGCCGGGAAGAGGCCCGTGCGAACGCCATCAATATCGCAGCATGACAACTGACGCCTTCCCGGCTAAAGCCGGTCCCACTAGGTGAACGCGCTGTGTCAGTGGGACCGGCTTCAGCCGGGAAGAGGCCGGTGTGAGCACCATCAATTCTGCGGTGTAACAACTGACGCCTTCCCGGCTAAAGCCGGTCCCACTAGGTGATCGCGCTGTGCCAGTAGGACCGGCTTCAGCCGGGAAGAGGCCTGCATGAGCACCATCAGATCTGCAGCGTGACAACCGACGCCTTCCCGGCTAAAGCCGGTCCCACAAGGTGAACGCGCGGGGTCAGTAGGACCGGCTTCAGCGGGGAAGAGGCCTGCATGAGCACCATCAGATTTGCAGCGTGACAACCGACGCCTTCCCGGCTAAAGCCAGTCCTACGGAAATACTCAACGCTTACTGATCACATCCTGATAAAGATCCGCATACCCCTGCACCATCTTCTCCGACGTAAACATCGACTCAAATCGCTGCGCCGCCTTCAACCCCATCTGCTTCGCCCGCTCTCTGTCACTCCACAGCGTATTCATTGCTGCTGCCAACGCATCCGAATCCCGGGGCGGAACAACCAGCCCGGTCTCGTCCGCGATATTGATGAAGGTCGTGCCAGTGCCCATCTCGCACGAGATCATTGGCTTGCCATACATCGCCGCTTCCAGCAGCGAAATGCCGAACGATTCCGAGCGCTGGTGCGACGGGAACACAAACACTTCACAAAGCATCAGCAGCGCGTTCTTGTCCTCGTCCGGCAGGCTGCCCACAAACACGACGTTGCTGAGCCCGAGCGCCTTGGCTTTCGCCTTGAGCTCCAGCTCCTGATGCCCGCCGCCCATGATCACCACCGGCAGGCGATTTTTGTGCGCTGCCTCAAGCAGGAAATCCAGGCCCTTGTAGTAACGCAGCGCACCGACGAACAGAAAAAAGCGCTCGCCCAGTTGCTGCTTCCAGTGATCGAGTTTCGTCTGAGACGGAGCAGGGTAGGTGGCGCGATCGAGCCCAAACGGAATGATCTCGACCTTATCCTTGAAGCGAGTGAGCACTTCGCTACTGGCGGCGTAGTTGGGCGAAGACACGACAATCCGATCAACGCTACCCAGAAAACGGTTCATCAGCGGCGCATACAGCTTGAGCAGCGTCTTCTGCTTGATGATGTCCGAGTGGTAGCTCACCACCGTCGGTTTTTTGATCTGCGCGGCGAAGTGCGCGACGTCCATATACGGCCACGGGAAGTGGTAGTGCACGATGTCAGCTTCGCGCGCGAGCTCTTTAAAGTCCCGAAGGCCTGACAAAGAAAAGCCCGTCGACGCGACGTACAGATCCTGCTTTGAGCGGTGAGCGATGTGATTGCCGACCGTCTCGTTACGCGCCGCGCCTTGTGTGCTCAGCGACAGGACCTGGGACTCGATCCCGTGGGCCTGGCAACCCTGTGCCAGTTGGAAGATGACTTGCTCGACCCCACCGCCCTTGCTTTCCGGGAAGTAGGTTTTGAAGAAGTGCAAAACTTTGGTCATCAGGATTCTCTGACGAAACGATAACGTCCGCTGTTCTCGCGATAGGTGCGTTGCGGGCAGAGCGGGGATGTGTGGAGCGGAGGATAAAGGAAAACCCGAAGCGCCTCACAGCGCTTCGGGTTGGGTACTGCGGCGTTACGCGTCGGCCAGCATCCAGCCAAGCGTTTCGCTCAGCTCGGGTGTCTGCCAGCCCGGGACCAGCGACTTCAGCTTGCTGTTGTCGCCACACAAGGTCTTGACCTCGTTGGCTCGCACGAAAGCAGGATTCACTTCGACGGTGAGGTCGTGGCCGGTGATAGCGCGACACATGTCGATCACTTCACGCAGCGAGTGAGTCTTGCCCGAGCTGACGTTGACGTACTGACCGAACGGCTTGGCTTCCAGCAGCCCGCGGTAAGCGGCCACCAGCGAACGGACGTCGCTGAAATCGCGCCAGACATCCAGGTTGCCCAGCTCGATCTTCCCGGCCTTCTCGTGGAAGTGTTTGACGATCTTCGGCAGCAGGAAGTTATCCGCCTGGCCGACGCCGGTGTAGTTGAACGGGCGCGCGATGATGATCGGCAACCGCCCGAACCACAGACTGGCCATGTATTCCATGGCCAGCTTGCTCACCGCGTAATCGTTGGCCGGCGCCGGCGTGGTGCTCTCATCAAGCAACCCTTCCGACGCATTGCCATACACGTTGGCACTGCTGGCGAGCAAAACGCTTTCCGGCGCCTTGCCGCAGTTGGCGATGGCTTCGAGCAGGTTGCGCGTACCAATCAGGTTGACCTGATAAAACGCATCCGCCGCGCCATGTCCGACAAAGGCCAATGCCGCGAGATGAACGACGATGTCCGGCTGAAGGTCCGCCAGCAGCTTGCTCAGACCCACCAGATCGGTGAGATCGGCCTGATAATAATTGGCTTCATCGGACGGATTGCTGCCCAGGCCAACAACCTCGCAGCCCTGGGCTGTGAGCTCGGCCGCCATGTAGCGCCCCGTAAATCCATGAATACCCGTTATCAGCGCTCGCTTGCCGGCGATACTCATCAGAACGAGAACCCTTTTTCGTTACGACGCAGGTCTGCTTCGACCATCATGCGGCACAGCTCTTCCAGGTTGGTCTTAGGCTCCCAGCCCAAGACTTCCTTGGCTTTGGCCGGGTTGCCGATCAACAGCTCAACTTCGGTCGGGCGGTAGAACTTCGGATTGACCGAGACCAGGACCTTGCCAGTGGCAGCGCAGGTACCGATTTCTTCTTCCGCTTCGCCACTCCAGTTGATGGTGATGTCGACAGCCTTGAATGCCATCGCGACGAAGTCACGAACGGTTTCAGTGCGGTTGGTGGCCAGAACGAAGGTGTCCGGCTGATCAGCCTGCAGCATGCGCCACATACCTTCGACGTACTCTTTGGCGAAGCCCCAGTCGCGCTTGGCGTCCATGTTGCCCAGTACCAGCGAGTCCTGCAGACCCAGCTTGATCTTGGCAACGGTGTCAGTGATCTTGCGCGTGACGAACTCACGGCCGCGCAGTGGCGACTCGTGGTTGAACAGAATGCCGCTGGTCGCAAAAATGCCGTACGACTCGCGGTAGTTGATGGTCATCCAGTGAGCGTACAGCTTGGCGACGCCGTAAGGGCTGCGCGGGTAGAACGGCGTGTCTTCAACCTGAGGAATGGCCTGAACCTTACCGAACATCTCGGAAGTCGACGCCTGGTAGAAGCGGACTTTCGGGTTAACGATACGGATGGCTTCCAGCAGATTCACAGCGCCCAGGCCGGTGATTTCGGCGGTGGTGATCGGCTGTTCAAAGGAAACGCCCACGAAGCTCTGCGCGGCGAGGTTGTACACCTCGGTGGCTTCGGTGGTCTGCAGCAGGCGGATACTGGCCGACAGGTCGGTCAGGTCGTACTCGACCAGGTGCAGGTTTGGATTGTTCTGGATGCCCAGTTCTTCGATCCGCCAGAAATTGACAGAACTGGTACGACGATAGGTGCCGTAGACGGTGTAGCCCTTGCCAAGCAGCAGTTCAGCCAGGTAGGCGCCGTCTTGACCAGTGATGCCGGTAACGATTGCTTTCATGCGAATCCTTTGAACTCCGTCTTAGTGCTTTACCGCACGTGTTGGGTAGATGATATGGGCAGACGCGGAATCTTACTATGAGGGTCGTAAACGCACAAAGCTTAAGCCGTATCGCAGGGCCCACGTAGGGTGGGCGAACCCGCGTCCTGCTTGACTTTGTGCGTCATGCATCTGTCATTGACCGATGGTCCGCCAAGTTTTGGTGTCCAGGTCGAGCTTGCATGTGTTTACTATTTTGTGGCTCGCCAAGTACGCAGCAACCCGAGCATCATAATCGGCGGCATTAGGATCAGCGAGATTCCAGTCGGGCGGGTTAAATGACGCGAAACCGTTGATCGTTGGTTTTTTAATTAGCTCGGCGATCAACATCGCACTGACGTTGTGCGCGTAGATTTTGTCGATCATCGTGGTTTGGGTCTTCCATCCGCTCACGTAGAACACGTCACACGTGTTCGGAGCAGGAGGAATATCTGCGATCTTGCGAAGCTCCGCCTGTCTGTCAAGACTGATATAAGCCCTGTTTAGCTCTTCCAGAATCAACAGTCCAACCAGGATGAGCAAAATAGAAACAGGAAGCCGTGGCGACATCCGTGAGAGATAAACCAAGGACAGTGTCACGATGGGAAAGGTGAGGAATAGTTGGTACGCAGTCACAACATTAAGCGCCTGGGCGCCTGGGAAGTAGGTGAATACGTAATACCAAAGGCTCACCCCATTGATCTGGATGATCAAACTCCATGTCACCAGCGTGGCCAGTCCGGCCGCTCGTAGCAGTGCTTTGTTCCTGGGTTGCGTATTCTTCGAAAACAAGGTGAGCGTTGCAAAGATAAATATTACAAACAAGATCGGCGCGATGCCGGTGTTGGAATATTCGCCCTCAGCTGGGTAGTTCGAGGTGATTATCTTCGCTACTTTATTGTATAAGTCACCAAACAGCAGGTTTTGTTGTCCGACCTGAAGTATTCCAATGGGAGGGACGGTGTAGTGAAAGGCGGTCTCGTACAACCTGAACCCTGTTTCAGCGGCCTTCGGCAAATAAATGATCAGTAACGGCACAAATGACAGGCCGGTGATAACAGCCACGATCAATACCGCTACCCAGTGGGTAATGATTGCGCGGAAGAACAGGTAAGTGCTGTGGCGATTGTTGACGATCAACAGCGCCAGGCTGAAAAATATCGTAAAAAATATATAAAACCAGGTCATGTAAAAGCAGGTGATGGCCCAGGCACCTAGAAGAATGCCGGCAGCGCCTCCGTTGATCACCACTTGTCGCCGGTTGTTAGCCAGCAGATGATTGCAAGCTGACCACAGGAGAGTGGTGACTATCGGTGCGAAAGCCAGTGTGGCGAGTTGTACCCGGGTGCCGTGCGACGTCAGATTGTTAGCAATCATAAACAATCCTGCGGCAAGAACTGACCACAGGAAATTAACGCTGAAGACCTTGCGCATCATCCAGAAAAAACCGCTAAATCCGATGCATTTGATGACGGCATTTGAGAGTTCGGAGGAGATAAAAGGGTCGAAATCAAACACCCGAATGACAGAGTAAATCATTCCGATGATGAAGTAACCATCGGTCTGGGCAAGCGTATTCTTGTAGGGGTAGAAATAATAAAGCTCAGACCAGACCGCGTTGCCATGCCAGAAGCTTAGCCAGTGTTCCATAATGGCGACAACGATTGCCGCATCGTAGCTGTCGCCATAAAGGGTGGTAAAGCCGTTCAGGACCTGTACCCGAAACTGGAGAAACAGAAAAAACAGCATGCCGCTTATAAAAATAAGGGTCTTTATGCTAAGTCTGAAAACGTTGGTCTGCTTGGGTGTCAGTATCATTGTGGTCTTCTACTTTCCATGTGGTTTCAGCGTCCAGTTACGCGCGTAAAGACAGGACGATTCCGCCCATGATCAAAGCGACCCCGGCGAAGTATTGAACGCTGAACTTCTCACCGAAAACGAAGTGGCTGCCGATGGGAACGATGATGAACGCCATCGCCATAAGCGGGTAGGCTTTTCCCAAGTCTATTTTTTGCAGCACCCACACCCACGCAATCGTGGTGACGCCATACAGCGCGAATGCGATGAAAAGGGTCGTCAACGTCTGGGTGTCAAACAGCGTGCCAGAGCGCTGCAGAGAGGCCGCGGACAACTTGAATAGAATCTGACCGCCAGCAATGCCCAGCACACAGAGTACGGCTACGAAGTAAATCATTTGTCATCTGCCCGCTTGGCTATTTTGAATTTTCTTCGTACTTGATGAAACGCTCTCTGTGGGGCTGAAGCAATGTCGTGGCCTATGAACGCGAGCAGAAACTGCGTGCCAATGATGACGGGCACGGCAGACAACATCACGGTTCCCGCAGGGGTTGGTATGTCTGTTCTGATGGATTCAATCCAGTGGGACATGCCGAAAACGCTTCCCCATACGAGCAGGGCGAGGCCCAGAGGAAGCTCCAGCGACGCCAGCGACATGCCGCGTAGGTAATAGTTGTAAAAAATGCGCTTGCCGAAGTTCCTGCAATGTTTGATTAGGAATTCGCCGACAACATCCGAGATCTTTAGATTGCTGACTTCATCTTCATACTTGGCGTCCATTGGTATGTCCAGCACAACCGCCCGCAAGGTGTTAAGTCTGAACAGCATGTCCGTTTCAAAAAAGTAACGCTTACTTATTTTTTTGAAGGGCAAATGTTTGACCACGTCAATATGAATTGCAGTGTAGCCATTTGTAGGGTCGAACAGATCCCAATACCCCGAGGAAAGTTTTGTCATGAACGACAATACGGCATTGCCAAAAAGCCTGACCTTAGGCATTTCGGTGATTTTTTCCAAATCAAAGAATCTGTTGCCTTTGGTGTAGTCTGCGTAACCAAGCAAGATGGGCGAGATAAAGTCTGGAATCAGACTAGGGTCCATCTGGCCGTCGCCATCGATTTTGACAATGACGTCGATGCCATCCTCGATAGCTGCTTGATAACCGGTCATGACTGCGCCGCCGACCCCTTGGTTCTCGGGGTTTTTGAGAACGCGGACGCGAGGGTCGACGCAATTTAGGGTAACAAACTCTCCGGACTGTTCCGGGCAGCAGTCGTCTACCACGTAAATCGTATGAACTTCGTCCCCTATGCTCGCTATCACGCCCAGGATATGGGCTTTGACTTTGTAGCTAGGGATAACGACCCCGATTTTTGGTTCGCTAAGAATCACAATTAACCCCGGATATTGCTCAAAGAAGATCGCGTGCCGATCAATAGCCTGACGCTTCCAAATCCAAGCCACTCAAGCGTAAAAAAAGCCCGATCATACCTGTACCGGCTTAATTTTGGGAGGTGTCCCGTCCTGAATAAGACTTGCGCCTTCTGGCCTTTTCCTCGATAGGAACCTATGGATTCGGGGGAAAGGCGCAGTCAGCGTGTGACACGCCCGGCTTATGGTCTGGCGCATGCCGAGCGTGAACTGGCGCGAATGGTGGCTTTAGCCAGGAATGAGCCAGCGTAGACCGACCGTTCGACGCACGGCCCAAGTGATTGCGCCGGAAACTATCGATACTCCGAGTAAGAGCGCGGGGACCGCGATCCATGGATTGGTGAAGTTCCATGCGTAGCCTTGGCCTTCGAATTCCCAGATGATCGCAGGGTGGATGAGGTAGACCCCGAAGCTGAGGCTGCCGAAGAACGTCAGCGCGCGGCTGGATCTCGGGCAGCGATCGGCCAGGAAGCTCGCGAACCAGCGGAGCGAATAGAAAAGCGCAAAGGTAGCAATCACTACTAGCGGTGCGAAATACTCGTAAAAAAGCTCAGTGTTTACCGGAAGGTCTTTTGAGTAGAACCATGTGCAAAACGCCGTGCAGCCGGTCGCTGCAATCCATACAAGGAAGGCGAGGGCGGCGCGAGCGGGTGTCATCCGGACATGCCGGTAAAATATCGCACCCGCGAGTATGTAAGCGGGGTAGATATAGAAAAAGTGAAAATCCAGCCCTAGTCGGACAGTGCCGGTAAAGCGGTCAAGGAACGGGATCATGCTCGACCCAAGCACCCATACCACCAGCACCAGAATCTGCATCGGCAGCGCGGTATTTCGGTGAAAGCTTGAAAGTACCGGGATGACGAAATAGGCAGGGATCAAAGCATAGAGGTACCAGAGATGGCCAATCACAGGCCCCTTCGCTATGGAGTCAAGCCATGTATCAACAGGCGCGGTACCGTGCCTGAAATGCAGATAGGTAAAGAAGATGATGGACCACGCCACCAGCACATACAGAATACGCCATGTGCGTTTCAAGATGCTCTTCACACTGTGTTCCCGAGGCAATAGCAGCGCACCCGTGATCATGAAGAACAGTGGTACGCATACCCTTGAAACGCTTTCCCAGGTATTGATTGCCCACCAGTGAGGTAGATGAATACCCGCAAACCCTTTCCCCGAAATATGGATAAGCAGGACCATCAGCGTCGCGACGATTCGAAGCGCGTCCAGCGAGACGTCGTGGATGGGAGTGCGTGGAGGTTGTGACGCAGATGAACGACTGGTCGGTTCCGTAAAAGGGCCAGGTAGGGTCATGAAACACCGTGATTGAATGTGATAGACCGAAGTACAGCGGGGTAGCTCCGCTCCCGATCTTTTTTAGTTATAGAAAAGTGGCGCGACTATTAGCCACGGCGACACGCGCGGCATCTGATGCTCTGCTCACCGGGCTTCCATACTGAACTTTATATGGTCCTGTCCCCACCAGCTCCAGCTAGGTGGAGGCGTGTAACAGTCAGGCTGGTTGGGAGGGTATGCGTCACACCTAACGGTGAATCCCTTGTGGGTGACCTCCCTGCCCCCCTCATTGGTCCCTCTGTTGGAGTAGGAATTGCAGCCGCCCAACAGTGCAATTGCGGTAATGATCAATGTGTATTTCATGAGGCCTCCTTGCTAAGGGGGCTAGCTTAGCAATCGGCCCGCTGACGTGCGGGATTTTTTTGCGCGGCGCTGGGGTCAGGTCGCTGGACTGTCGTTGCCGGGCAGGCATTACCTCCTTGCCCGCTTGCGGGTGCGGCAGCGCCCCTTGCCGCCGCACTCCGGTTCACTTTAGTCAATCAGCACTTTTTTCAGTTGTTCAGCGCTTTGCCTCCATGTCAGCCAAGGCATTGAGTCTGATGTCGGATGGTTTCCTGCAGCCATCTGCGTAAGCCAGCTTTCGACTGCATGGGCAAGTGCGACAGGTTCCAATCCACTGAAGTACGCAGCATGCATTCCTGCCACTTCCCGGAAAACAGGTATGTCACGAATGATCATCGGGACTTTGTGCTGCGCCGCTTCAATCAGCGGCAAACCAAACCCCTCACCCTCGGACGCCGCTATCAGGCACGAGCACGTTGAATACACCTGCTCCAGATATTCGTCACTGATGCCTTCCAGCCAAAACAGCTTTTTGTGCATCTGCGGGTGGGTTTCCAGTCGAGCAACAAGCTCATCCACCAGCCACCCGCGCTTGCCGACGATAACCAGATTGATCTCATGGCCTTGCTCCCACAGCAGCTCAAATGCCGAGAGTGTCTGTGCGTGGCCTTTGCGAGGCTCGATGGTGCTGACCATCAGGAAGGAAGGGCGCTGAGAAATCAGATCCAGCGTCTGGGCCGCTTCATCAGGCATGCCTCCACTTGGCAAACTGCTATCGATGTCGGCGCCCAGGTGGAAGCTTTCAATCACAGGGCCGCCGTCGATTCGGGCCGGAGGATTCTCCGCGAGCCAGTTGCGCAGTTCTACCGCTACCGCCTCGGAGATGCAGATGAGTCTGTCCCCGACAAGGCAGATTTTCTCAAGCCAGTTTCTGAAAAAATCAGGGTTCGGCGCATGCCACCAGTCTGGACGGTGAATCAACAGCAGGTCGTAAACCAGGTAGTTGATCTGCACACCCATATTCTGCATGTGCGTGTGCAACGGCAGTAGCTGACTGGCGAGGTGCATGTTCAGATCAAGGGATAAATAGATATCCCCTTGAGTGACATCGATGAGCGAGTCTATGGAAACGGCCTGGTCGGATGTCACCGCTGACGTAAATTTTTCCGCGTAGTAGTAAAAGCCTTCCTGGTAGTAAATCGGACGCACGTCATAGCCGGCAGGTGCGGAGTTCAAGAACTCGTGCAGCAAGCTACGTACGACGCGCTGGATCCCGGACTTTGCATCTGAATGCACGATGCTGGAGACATCCAGCAGCAGTTGGTTTCCCTTACTTCCTTTGAAGTTATAAGCGATGCTTTTCGCAACCCTTTGCATCGCTTCATCAGACTCTGGAGCCGCGTCAATAGCGACTAGCTCAGCTATCAGCGACTGCTTGTCGATACCAGATGCATCTGCTGGAGACCGTAGCCCGAGGGACTCGATAGCTGCGATCGCTTTGGTTGCCGACGCGTCCCACGAAAAACGTTTGGACTGCTCGAGAGCATTCTCGAGCAGGCGCTCGCGGAATGAGTAGTCCTGAAGGCCCTGTTCGATTTTTTCGGCGATCGAACTGATCGAAAATGGATCGAACAGTGCTTCTTCCATCCCTATGACTTCCGGGACGCTGCTGCAATTGGAACCAATGACGGCGGCACCGCACGCCATGGCTTCCAGCACTGGCAGGCCGAAGCCCTCGTGGGTCGACGGGAAAACAAAAAGCGTTGCCATCGAATAAAGGGCAACGAGCTCGTCATCTTCGACATATCCAGTCAGTACCAGCTGGTTTTCCTGGAGGTCGAAGGCCTGTGCGTATTGCTCGAGTTCGGCGCGCTGAGGCGGATGAAGTTTGCTGGCAATTACGAGTTGGTGAGAAAACTTCAACTCAGGCGAGAGCGTGCTGTACGCTTCTATCAGCCTGGCAAAATTCTTCCTCGGATCAAAGCCGCCTGGCGCAAACAGAATGTATTTGCCGGTGATTCCGAGCCGACCAAATAGCAGTGCAGACGCAGCAGCATCAAGCTGCGTCGGCGTGAACTGGTCGCCAATGGCCGCGGAAATATTCGCAATCTTGGCTTCAGGTATCGAGAGGTGCTCGGCGCCTTCATTGCTGGACGAATTAGAGATTGCCAGCAGCATGTCAGCATTTTTGAGCCACTGGATTTTTCTGAAGTAATAGTCACGCAATGCCGGATTCGGCAGATAGACGTCCGGATCCAGCAATGGGATCAGGTCATAGAAAATGACCGCCGTTTTGTGCCGGGTCTCACATGCGCCGATAGACGTCACAGCGCCAGCCCAAGGCCCTTCGAAAACGCTGCTCACCAAGACGACGTCTGGCTCCAGTGCATCAAGAAAGCGTTCGCGGAGGACTTCGGATGCTTGAGCCGTCCAGGGTCCCGGCGCGCGGTCATCGGGCACGTCGAATATGCGAATGCGGTTTGCGGGGATCAGCGGAGCAAAGGCTGCTTTGATGCTGGCGATACTCTCCGTCAGCTTTCCATTGAGTGCGATCCAGATCTCATGATCCTGCGCGAGTTTTGCAATCGCCAGGCTGAGAGAAAGCGAATATCTGCCTATTCCACGAAACCGGCTCTCTGATTGCGCGCCTTGCAGGTCTATTACTATTCGCATCACTTACTTTCCTTGCGCTCAAAAGCCTGTTTGAGCTCCATATAAATTTCGGCCTCCCGCAAGCTCAGAGATGAGGAGTTGGCAGGTGTCGCTTGGCCCGTGGCAACAGGTGCTACCGAGTGAACAGATAGCGCCCAGAGCTTCGCTCTCAATGAGGCTGGTAGAAATTTGATACCGGTCCGCGCATGACGCTTTAGAAACGGGCGGGCAGAGACAAAGTTGATTGCCTTCAGGGCCAGCGCTCTCTTCTTGCTTGCTTTTCGAGTTACCGGTTTGCTACGCGAGACAAGACTTGAAAGCTTTCTGAGCGGTTGCGTAATTTTCCACGAGGTGCTCTGCACAACCGCGTTCAAATTGGCAGCCATGTTGTGCCTGTCCAGGGCGATACCGTCCAGTTGCGCCTGTAGATCATGCGTGCCGCCCTGGAGGTTCTGCACCATAGAACGAAGATCCTGGATGACAGCCTCAAGATCCGCATGCTCGGCTATAAGCTTTTTATTCTCATCGCTGACGGTAAGGTGTTCTTCAACCAGCGCAAAGTTTTGCTGCTCCAGGGCTTCATTGCGCGAAGTTAGCAGGCCATTATGGTATTCCAGATATCCATTCTTATATTTCGTGTCACCTAGCTCCGCCGTTATTTCCGAGATGGTTTCCAGAAATTTTTCAGAGGTCGATGTTAGTTCCGCCACTTGTGCTCCTACCGTCTGAAATCGCGTCTCGATACTTTGATCGTAACGGGCAGCCAGCTCGCCAGGGGTAATACCGAAGATCTGGGCGAAGGGTTCGTCAAAAAGGGACATGACGGAATCAGCCGCTTTTTTCTGCGCGACGATTGCGTAATCAGGACTGGAGCTGCCGAGCGCTGTAATGAGGTCAACAGGCGTGGCGGGATCATGCAGGCGAGCCTCTTCCTGAAGGCGCAGCAGTTTGCTTCGTTCGAAACCGGAGAACTCGGTCAGGAAGGACAGCAACAAGTGCGGAATTGGTCGTTCGTGGGTCGGATCCATATAAAAACCGTTGGATCCGACGAAAAGGTTTTCTGCGTTAGGGGTCTCAAGAATCAATAGCCCCCCGGGCTTCAGCACCCGAAGAGCCTCGCTCACCAGCTCTTGCAACGCCGGGAACGGTATGTGTTCCACCAGATGAAATGCGCTGATGACAGACACGCTCTCGGCAGCACGCGCTTTAAGCGCGCCTACGGCATCACCCAGGTCGGCCGGCAGACCTCGGGATCGGCAACCTTCAAGCATCCCCTCATCCAGGTCTACTCCGCGCGCAGCAAACCCTGCGCCGATGACCATCTCCAGCCACTCACCTCGACCGCAGCCGAGATCAATAGCAACTGGCCCGTTTTCCAGTTTGAGAAACGGTTCAAGAAACGGCATGTAAGCCTGGAGACGTTCGAGTATCAGTTCCCTTGAACCACGATGACGATCCTCAAAGGCCCTGTAAAAACGAGCAACCATCAATCACACTCCACGGTAGGGGGTATCCATGCCATACCGATAAATTTATGTTCTGAAATGTTCACAACGTTGAACACCAGCGCCAGGTCCCGCCATTCAAAGTTTTCAGCAATGTGTGTATCGGAGGAGTGGAGGGCGACTGCCACTGAGTAAGATCCAATACCAAGATTTGCCGTAAAGCTAAACTTGTACGAGAGACGGGCGCCGGCTTTGACAGAGTGCAACTTGCACTCAAGATGATGGGTGTTGGTCCCGAAAACATCCTGGCCCAGCCGGTCCTTGATCACGTACCCGACGACCAACTCAGGGAGGTCGACATTCGCCTGTACGTTGATGGTCAGGCAAACTTCAGCGCCGACGCCAACGTATTCAACTGGCGCGTCCCGCTCGTACAGCGTCACGCTTTCTATGGACGCTTCGCCTGTGCCAGATCGCGTCTGCACGCCTTTCCCTTCAAGGGAAACCACTTCAACGGTGCTGTTTTCTTTTTGAGCGATAATTGCGTTGTAGTAGTCCATTACCTGCTCGGGAGGACCGTCTTTGATGACCGTGCCGTTGTCGATCAGGATGGCGCGGTTACACAGCGCCTGGATCGAGGCTCGATCGTGGGACACGATCAATAGCGTCGTTCCCGCTTGTTGAAATTCTTTGATGCGGCTGAAGCTTTTGTGCTGGAAATAACTGTCGCCAACCGACAAGGCTTCATCGACGATCAGAATGTCGGGGCGGAACGCAGTGGCGACTGCGAACGCGACTCGCATCTGCATCCCGCTGGAGTAAGTCCTGACAGGCTCATTGAAATACTCACCGATCTCGGCAAATGCTTCGATGTCCTCGATAACCTCATCGATCTGGGGGGTGTTGAAGCCCATGAGACCGGCAGCATGGTAGACGTTCTGGCGCCCTGTCAGCTCCGGACTGAAACCCATCCCGAGTTCAAGAATGGCGGCAATCCGACCGTTGACATGGATCTTGCCTTCCGTCGGGCGGAGTGTGCCGGTGATCATTTTCAGAAGCGTCGACTTGCCCGCCCCGTTCTGACCCACGATACCGATTGCTTCCCCTGCCTCGATAGAAAAGTCGATATGGCGCAGCACCCAGTGCTCATGGCTGGGTTTGACAGGCAGATAAAACCAGTTCGCGAAGCGTTGCCATTCTGATGTGTACGTGCGGTAGGCCTTACCCACATGGCTGATGGATAGCAGGGTCATAGTGAGTCCACCATTTCAGGAGCGGCGCGTCGGAACAGAAATAGTCCGAGGATCAGCAAGGCTGCCGAGAGGCCAATCGCCATGCCGAGGTGAGCGAGGTTAGGCGCAACCTGATAAACCAGTACATCGTGGTAGGCCGTGACCACCGGGAACATGGGGTTAAATTCCAGCGCTCCCCGCATGTTTTCAGGAATGATGTTCAGCGAATAAACGATAGGCGTAAACCAGAACCAGACCTGCAGCACGATCGGCACCACCTGCCCGATGTCCCGGACAAAGACGTTAAGCACGCCCAGCACCAGGCCAAGGCCAACTGCCAGCGCGGTGACAGTCAAGGTCAATGGGATCAACCAGAGCATCTGAAGGGTGGGCATATGACCCAGCAGCGCGAATACGATGAAAACGGCGACGAACAGCAGCAGGTTATTGAGCAGGCACGAACCCACGACGATCACCGGCAGCGCGATCCTCGGGAAGCGCATCTTCTTCATCAAATTGCCTTGCTCGATGAATACAGTCAGGCATCGCCCGACAATCTCGGCGAACAGGTTCCATGCCAGGATGCCCGCCATCAGATAGAGGGCGTACGCATATTTGTTGTCAATGCCCGGCAGTTTGGCGGCGAGGACGTTGGACAGGATAAGGGCGTAGATCGCAACTTGGGAGAGTGGGTGGATGATCATCCAGAGCCCGCCTAGTTTGCTCCTTGCAAAGCGTGCGATGAATTCATTGCGGATGGATGTGATGATGAAGCTTCGGTATTCCCAAAGCCCTTGCAACATACCGTACATTCTAAAACCTCAATGACCTGTTCTGTAACGCCTGAGTTGTGCGGAATCGGTGGGGCGTCTTGGCTCTCACACAGCTTGCGACCCTGTGCTGACGCACAAGACCTTGTCGCAGATGACCGCCTCCCCTCCACCAGCGCCCGATGACGTCATGGGGGTGGCGGCACCATACCAGAAGCGACGAATCGCCGCCCGCGCAGAGGCAGCCTGCATTGAGCAAAAGGGAGTTGATGATGGTGCGGGATCAAGGGCAGATACGCCCGGATGATCCATGCGCTTTTACCGGTTGCGGAGACGCTCGAGGCGACCCCGCAACCAGGCCCGCAGACGCGGGCGAAAGGCTACGCTTCAGCTACCGGCCCGACCGTACACGTCCTCAAAGCGCACGATATCGTCCTCGCCCAGATAATCACCGCTCTGGACTTCGATCAGCACCAGATCGATAACGCCCGGATTGCTCAGGCGATGCCGGTGACCGGCGCGGATGAAGGTCGATTCATTGGTGTTGAGCATCAGCTCCTGGTCATCGTTGACCACGACCGCCATGCCGCTCACCACAATCCAGTGTTCACTGCGGTGGTGGTGCATCTGCAGAGACAGAGAGGCTTTCGGCTTGACCACGATGCGCTTGATCTTGAAACGCTCACCGTTCTCGAGCGTGGTGTATGTACCCCACGGGCGATGAACCGTCTGGTGCAACTGGTGAAGCGTGTGCCCGGATTTCTTCAGCTGAGTGACGATGTGTTTCACGTCCTGAGCATGATCCTTGTGCGCGATCAGCAAAGCGTCTGCTGTATCAATCACAAGCAGATCTTCAACGCCAACCAGCGCGGTGAGACGCTCTTCGCTGTGGACGTAGTTGTTGCGAGCGCCGTGAGAAAGCACTTCACCTTCGCAGCGATTGCCGTGGTCATCCTGAGAGGTCAGTTCGCTCACCGCGTTCCACGAGCCGATATCGCTCCAGCCAATGTCGCATGGGACAGTGGCGACGCGATCAGAGCGTTCCATCAGGGCGTAGTCGATGGAGATATCCGGCACTTTGGCGAACGAGTCAGCGTCCAGTGCCAGGCAGTGGTAGCCCGCCGACTGGGTCAGGCGAGAGCTTGCAATCGACTCGACCGCCGCGTTTAGAACGTCGGGTGCATGTTTGGCGAACTCTTCGAGCACAGTGCCCACTTTGAAGCAGAACATGCCCGAGTTCCAAAAGTAGTTGCCGGCGGCAACGTACGTCTCGGCGGTCTTGAGGTCCGGCTTTTCAACGAAGCGGGAGACCTTCAAGCCGCCTGCCTCGCCTGCGGAGCCACCGGCCTCGATATAGCCGAAGCCTGTCTCTGGATATTGCGGCTGGATGCCAAAAGTGACCAACCAGCCCTTTTCGGAAAGGCGTACTGCGTTTTCGACGGCGGTCGCGAACGCGCGTTCATCCTGTATCAGATGATCAGCGGCCAGGACCAGCATGTGGGCGTCAGCGCCATTGAGTTCTTTGATCTGCAGTGCCGCCATCGCAACGGCAGCCGCGGTGTTGCGGCCGAACGGCTCAAGAATGAAAGCTTGATCCAGCTCAGCCTTGTTCACAGTCCGGTATTCGTCTTCGGTTTTGAAGAGCAACTCACGGTTGGTGACAGTGAGGATTTGCGAAACGCCTTCCAGTGCCGCGGCCCGAAGGAACGTCTTCTGGATCAAATTCTGGCCGTCGGGAAGCGTCATGAACGGCTTCGGATGGGCCTCGCGGGACACGGGCCACAACCGGCTGCCAACGCCGCCAGACAAAATTACGGGTATCAGATCCATAGCGAGTAATCCCTATATATATACGGTGTGTCTAAACCGAGACGAAATCAGTGAAAAAAATCCCTGGAGATTCCCTGCTAGCTTGAGGGCTGGCCGCTCCGACGACAGTCTTGAACACTGCCTGGCCAAGGGAGCCGGAAGGATACCAGAGAACGCAAACCGGGAGACGTAGCTAGGGGTATGTCAGGCCCCGTTTCTCAGGGTGTTTGGGCACGGCGTTCCGCGCATTCCATCTCCGGTGCTACGGCTCTTATCAATATTCGCACGTGCTTTCACGGGCGCGGGCTGATGCGCACGCGCCCGAAAGGCTGAACAGATCCAAGCAGCCCGTAACCACTCATCAGCTTGATCGATCGACGGTTACGACCGACCTCTTGACCTGGGCCCGCCAGTTACGGCTCGACTACCAGAGGTAGGGACGTCCCCGGAAGCATCCGACAACCTGCCGTGATAAGCGCAAAACGCGTAGCGCTCGGTTAGTCGTCATTGATCTGTTGGATCTATTAGCCGGAAATTTTCTATGCTAACGTCGGCTGCTACTTACTTTTTAATAAAGACGGAAGGTTGCATCACCACAAGTGTGAGCGGGAAGCAAGAAATCTCGTGAGTCTTTTTGGTGGCACCAGCACAGGAGTTACGAAAGATGGCGGCGTCTAGAGAATTTGTAATTGACGCGTTCGTGAAGTATTTGGGCAGAAGACCAGAGTCAGAGGAGTCTGTTATTGCCCATATGTCCTTGGACAGCGAAGAGGCAGTAATTAAAGTACTCACCGAGTCCAAGGAATATTTTGACAAGCTGGGCGCCACGTTGCATTTTTCTGCAGATGCTTCCTCCAAGTTTCTGTTCCTAGGAAACTGTCAGCTTACTGTTATTGGCAAACTCATAGAGGCGATGTCTAGTCACGCCTCAGCTGTTGCGATCGAACTGAACCCGCGCAACACAGCAGGCATTCAGAGTGGTAAGTTCGACTTGTCAAAGCTCGTTGATGAAGCCGACTACGTCGTACTCCAGCACCTGCCGACGGAGCCATTTAGTTCTGTGTTGAGCCAGTTATATCCCGGGATACAGGCCAAAGTAAGGCTGATTCCGGGAATAAGTTATAGCGGCTTTCATCCGGATATGGGTTATATAAGAAAAGCCTCAGGCGCTCATCTAGGTGGGCCAATGGGGGAGTATCACTCCATGCTTGTGTTTTGGGCCTGGAAGAACAGGCTTACAGTGAATCAGACACTGGGTTTGTTTGACGATAAGGTCTTCAAGTTTCTTGGGTATTTTGATCATCATGCAGCGTCAGTAGAGTTCTTGGTCGATCGGGGCTCGCACACGGACACGCCGATGAGATCCTTGCTTTCCAGTTGGTCGTCCAACGGATGTTTCATGCATAGCTTGAACCATCCAAAGTTAACAGTGCTTGGAGACTTGGCCAGGCTGATTTTGCAGCGCGAAGGTGTTGAATATAGCCTTGATATCGAGCGCTATATTGCTGATGACCTTGCGGATCATCCTTGCTGGCCAATTTATCCAGCCGTAGCAGCCTTGTTTGGCTTGGAGGGTGGGTATGAATTCAAACAAGCAAGGCACTTGGGAAACGCCAGGCGGCCCGTTCCAATCCTAGGGTTGGAGAGTTTTATCAAAGCTTCTTTCGAGCAGTACGACATGAGCGCCAACAGTGGCCTTACCTGCTTCAGGCTAGACTCCGAATCTTTCAAGAATCTTGGATCGTTTCTGTCCACACTCAAAACTGAAGCGGAGCGCGGCGCTGCACCGACCAAGCAAGTCAATCCTTATGCCGGGCTGGAGAATTACCAATTTTGGCGCCGTGCAATTGAATCGGTTCCGAGTTCAGAGGTTGATCCCGTTGTTACCTCCAAATTTGGCCTCACCAAGTCAGATCGCGTAGCGACTGCGGGTAGTTGTTTTGCCCAGCACATCTCGCGAACCCTCTCTCGTAATGGTTTCAACTATTATGTGACGGAAACCGGAGCTTCAATTAGCCAAGACGCAGAGTTCCTGAAGGAACAGAACTATAGTGTTTTCTCAGCACGCTACGGGAATATTTATACTGCGCGGCAATTGCTCCAGTTGTTTGATCGATGCTACGGAAACTTCACCCCGCTGGACGAAGGGTGGAAGAGGAAAGATGGTCGTCTTGTAGATCCCTTCAGGCCATTGGTCCAGCCGTTAGGCTTTGCCTCGGTGGAAGAAATCAATGATGAGAGGCAGCTTCACTTCGCCAGCGTCAGAGAAATGTTCGAAAACATGACGGTGTTCGTATTTACCCTTGGCCTAACCGAGTCGTGGAGGCGTAAGGCCGACGGTGCTGTCTTTCCTCTAGCGCCAGGTGTGGCCGCAGGATACATGGACCCGAACAAGTACGAGTTTGTGAATTTCGAAACCCACGACATCGTGAAAGATATTGAGGTATTTCTAAGCCGTCTCGAAACAGTCAACCCGTCTTGCAAAGTGATCCTGACAGTATCGCCAGTCCCGCTGGTCGCAACCTACGAGAATCGGCATGTACTGACTTCGACAACCTATAGCAAGTCTGCGCTCAGATCCGCAGCAGACTACATTGTTCGTCGTTATCCTCAATGCGAATATTTCCCGTCTTATGAGATCATTACCGGCAACTACATCCGAAGCGCATATTATGAGGCCGATCTGAGGTCCGTACGCGACGAAGGGGTTGCTCACGTGATGCGACTGTTTATGGAGCATTACTCATCCGAGTTGGATGTGCGGGCGCGTCCCGAGGTCGATAAAGTGCTCGTTGCAGAAGCTGCGATGAACAACTCTATTGTCTGTGACGAAGAAGCGCTAGACGCCGAGTAAGGAGGTAGAGGCTGGTGAGATGCAGGCATGCATGGTACTGCATCTCGCAGTTTGTATGATTACATATTAGCAAGCTTGCTTAAGATAGAATCAAGGTCAATGTGCCTGTCGAGTTGTTTGACGTGCACATCGCTGAAGTTGTAAGGAGCTAAAGATCGGTAGGTGGCGTCGATGAATTCTTCTAATGTCAGAAACACGCCGGCGTTGGCGGTAGGGACCAGAGCGTTCGGTAGCTTGAACCTGAACCCAATGTCGGAAGGTGTATTAACCGACAAACCAGGATAAACCGGCCAGTCTACATTTGATGCCAGTTCATCACTGACGTAATCGTCGACGTCTCTTTCTACAGGAATCGATTCTTGTTCAAGGGCGTATGTTACCAAGTCGCTCAGTACGAATTTCTTGGGGTGGTTCACGCTTCTCATCCACTTGCCTTTTTCGTCCCACAGGGACATAAGGCTGGCCAGAGGGTATCCAGTGGTATTCTGCTGATGAAGCAGGTCTACTCGGGCGGCCGCAGCGGTTTCTTCAAAACCTATCAAGTTATATACCGATGGATCAAATAGACTCCTGCATTTCGCTTGGTTAAATCCAGAGTAAAAAGCGGCTACGGCAATCAACGATTGATATTCCCCCAATGGGCCCACGATGCGTTCGTGGGTTATATTGCTGGTAACGTAAATTTGATCAGGTTGGAACGCAGCATATTCTATTATCGGCATCAGACGCACTCGATCTTTAAAAATATCGATATTTCTAAGCGTATCGAATAGACCCTTTTTCTGGGTGTATATAAGGTCAAACGATTTCAAGTTCTCAAGGTATGCTTGGCCCTGAGTAGTCACAAAGTGGTTCAGCGCCGCGCCGCCCATGAACAAGTGGGGGACTGTGATTAAGCCTGATTTAATCTGGAATAGGTCAGCGATTGTTTTGGCCTGGCATCCACTTAAGACGATGATCTTTTTTGAGTGAGCTTGGGAGGATGTCGATGCGCTCTGGAAGTCATACGGTTTACGCCGTAAAGCAATCGTGTCCTTCAGGATCTGGTTAGATTTGAACTCCTCTGATTTAATGATGGTTTCAAGTAAGTGCTCAATGTTCGGCGAGTTTCGCTTATCAGAATAAATTATTTCTGATTCTGGAAGTCGTCCAAGCAAAAATTTGTAGGCATAAAAAATGTCGACGTCTTTAACAACGAACGAGCTTGAGTTTAACCCTGACTTACCTTGATATTCTTCTGATAGTAGTAGCTCATCAGTGAGGTGTAGAGCATATTCCAATACCCCCATGTCTGTCGGTACGTGCAGAAGGCGTTCACCCAGCTCCGCGTCGCTGATCTCTCTGCGCAGGATAGTCCCATAGAGGGCAGTGATGATTTTTTTAATGGGAGTCATAGTCGTCTCTGACGCTGGTTCTGTTTACGTTCGCTCGCGCCAGCGTTACTTTTCGCCGATGCGTCATGTCGCGTCAAACTGACACCTCGTAACGGACAGCGGCACCGCATTACGGTCCTACGTCTCTGCTCAACACCAAGGCATCTTAAATATCCAACCCTTGGCCCGTGGATCACGCGTGTTATCGCAATGATTCACGGACGTCTCCTCAAGACTGCGCTCGTCAGGTTGCGAACTTCTTCACGTCAGCCGTGGCGGCGGCTACTGACCTTTTGGCGACGAATTCGGCAGATCCTATCACGTTGGACAAGAAATGCCGTTTCTCCATCTCTGAGGCAACTTTGTGGCGAAGCGAACCGCGGAATCCTTCTGGATCCGGTATTCTGCCCAGCAGAAGCAGGTAGCTCATCGCCATGAGCGTGTTAGGTGGCAGTCGGCCTAAAACCTCCATACACAAATCTACAAGTGCTGCCGAGTCCTGGCTCGCGCCAGCAGCGTCGTATATGCTCACGTAAGAACTCACAGGAATCAGGCCCGGTTCAAAATCCATAGTGGCCTGAGGGGTGATTATTCCATTTCGACACACAAATGTTCCGTTCCCCAGCAACTCACCGAACACGGACTCATGCATTGATATAAAACAGCCATCCTTTGGCAGATCTTCCAGATTCAATTTGAAATTGAAACCACAATTTGCTTGCTCTATGCCGGCGGCCTTGACATCCGGCCGTAGCGCATTGGCCATCACCTCAGTGATGATATGCCCATTGAGTTTGAAAATGATTTTCTGTTCTGCACGGCTATTCGTATAAGTCCAACCTGTGAAATGGCCGTTCTCATAAGTGTCGACGAACCCGATGCTTCCAATTTTCTTTGGCTCTGCGGTCATAAATACTACGCCTTATAGGTCTTCGCAAATAGCAAAAACGCTTGCCGCGTAAGTGCTCCAGGTTTTCTTTTCGAGGTATCGCTTCAAGTCGGCATGCCAGTCAGGTCGTACAGCGCAACCGGTCTGAAGTATGCGATTTAGCTGATCCTCGAAATCGCTAAAGTCGTTCGGATCGAAATACCAAGCGAAATCGCCACCCGCCTCCATGATGCTGGATGAACAGGACGCAAGCACTGGCGTGCCACAGGACAATGCCTCGATCACGGGCAGCCCGAATCCCTCGTAGAAAGATGGGAACAACAATAGTGCCGCTTTGGCGAGCAGGTCCCATTTTAGATTTTCGGCCACGTACGGTAACCTGATGACCTTGCCAAGTCTCACCTCATCTTCTAGGTGATACTTATTGATTAGCTGGTCGAATGATATGAGCCATCCGTCCTTGCCGCAAAACACAAAGGTGTAATTGTCAAGGCACTCACGGTTCGCAGCGATATATTGCAACGCAAGTTCTATATTTTTTCTAGGTTCAACCGTTCCCATCACCAATACAAATGGCTGAAGCGGATTCTGACCATCACCTAGCAATTTGCTGTTGGGAGGAATGGTAGCGCCCAATTCTGCAACTCGAACCTTTCCGTCGCTTGGCTGAAGGTAAGTCTCCACATCGTAAGCTGTGGATGTTGATACGCAGATCAACGCATCCGAAATCTTCGCGTCTCGAAGGATCGTGGTTCCGTGGTGCCTTACAGTGTCGGCGTGATGGTATTCCGGCGAGGTGATGAATACAAGGTCGTGGATGATCTGCGCGTGTTTGTGAAAGAAAAACCTAGTCATCACATTCGGAAATAATCCTACCGACTTGGGAGACTCGGCAACCTTACATATGACAGGCTCTAATGAGATCAAACCATTCGCGATCTCATGGAGTACCGCGCCACTTTGCACGGCGATGATTTTTTCAACGGTCGCTCTTGGAATAATATAATCATCCCAGAAGAACTCAACGTTTTCCAAAGTAAGCCCGTACCGCGCCAGCTCTAGTGCGACTTTAGGAATTCCCGTGTATGAGAGTTCTTGGAGTGGTGAGATATCTAGGAATATTCGAGTCTTCATCTTGCTGAACTCTGGGTGGAAAGTGCGTTATGCATGAGCGTGGCGACTGCTGAATAGGAGTATTTTCTCTCGATCATGTTTATCGCGGCTTGCTGTTTAGACTTCATATCTGCCGGGCTTAAACTCACAGCTCGGCTGAACGCGTTATAAATATCAACCTCGCTGCAATCGTGCCACTCGAATCCCCAAATAGAAGCGTCTGAGGTGCACAAGTGCGTCACCTCGGCCGGCCGGCTGGGAATGATGACCGCATTGTTATCATCGATATAGTCGAGCATTGCAGTGTTTTTTGTGGTGATTGGCACAAGTCCACAAGCCATTGCTTCTTGGAGGGGTAGATTCTGACCCTCAGCCCTGGATGGTGAAACATAGTAGTCAAAAAGTCGTAGAAAGGTGGCTTTGTCGGCTTCCGGAATATAGTCAGTAGTGAAGTAAACACCAGAGGCGTCCAGTGCATGACTATCGTCTATGAACCAACGCAGAATTTCATAAATGGACTCATCCTTCTCCGGGCTGGTGAGTTTGAGGATTAAAACAGCGTTCGGATTTTTATAATGGAAGGCATGAAACGCCTTCACCGTCTTTTTAAGATTTTTTCTACTGTCGTGTGGGTTAAGGATCTGTAAAAATATTTTTCCGCCATCGAGTATAGGCTTTTTCAATACCCGCGAAAGCTCGCTTGGTGTGTTTGCTAGTGACGCTTGAGAGTAGAGAAATCCGTGGTTTCTAATCGACAGCGGGTAACACTTAATATTCAAAGCTTTGATCTGCCCCAAATCGGTAAGCGCGCTGTTCTGGTCTTTCGTCACTAGGCTTTTACGTGGAATCTTTATAGGAGCAGGTACGGTAAATACAGATTTCAAGCCATGCTCATTAAAAACTCTCTTGGTAAACTCACACCCGACCCATACTTGATCAAAGGCTGCAAGCATTCTGAGGTCATCATTTGCCGGAAGCACCGGTTGAGTGGCGTACTTTGAGCGTAGCTTGTCAAATTCCCACGCGACATGGGCGATATTTCTAAAACCGCCCGCTGTTCTGGCATATTCAGCTGGCTTAAACGTCAGGTGTACTTTCTCACCCTCAAAGTTGCTAAATATTGAAGCTCCGAGATTGAAGTCCCTATAAATCTCGGGTCGGAGGATGTCGATCCAGTTTTCATCCTGCTCGTTCAGCATGTCGCAAAATTTGTCCCTAACCGTGCGGTATGAATAGTGCGCTCTCCCTGGCTCTACAACGGTTTTGACACCCAGCTTGTTAGGGAGCTCGGAGCTGACGGCAAAGACGTACTTTTTGGGTTTTGATGATTTCATTAGCCGATATTCAAAGTGGATTAAGAGTGGGTATGCGATATTGTTCTAATTCGTACTGGCAAGCGAAGTCGGGGACCCCACCGTGGTTGCAAGCACCTCAAGGCGGGTCCGATATCGGTTCCCGATGACGGTAGGCGAGAAGAGCGCTTCTAGCGCCGTTTTGTAGTCGGAAGAATCATCCGCTGTGCGGCGAGCTGATCTTTTCAATGCCACTGAGCGCATCGCGTTAGCTGCTGCGTTCAGGTCGGGTTCGGCCCAATAATTATTTTCAGCTTCTACGTAGTCTTCCGGTTCGAGACTGACCAACTGATAGGGTATGAGGGACGCGTTAGCGGCTTCGCAGAATTCAACATTGCCTCCGTAGCCTGTCGCGATCACGTCGAGGTTCAACGTTAAAGCCTCCGCGATTCCGCGTCCGAAGCCCTCAGCTCTATGGAGCGAGACAAAGCAATCGCAGCAGCCATATAACTCCATCACGTCATCTTTCGAAAGCATCTCATCTATAACGATAAGCCTGCTGTCGCGGCTGGCGGCTTCCAGAATTTGACGCCATTCGTCATTGTTAGGGTCTGGCCGCATGCACTTGATAATCAAGCTCACGGTTTCTTCGCCTTTAGGAAATGCCTCAGTGAAAGCCTTGACGATACCCGCTGGGTTTTTCCTACGGGTGTACGAGTTTCCGTCGAACGAAAAAACAAACAATGTACGGTGTTTGGGCAGCGCAAATTTATTTCGAGATTCTAGATAGTTAAGGCGCCTGTCATTAAGCGCAACCGCCATGGGCATGACTAACACCCGTACGTCGCTTGCTTCGCAAGCCGCCCGCGCAATGTGTTTGCTAGATGCCCAGATTTCATCAGCCAGGGAGAAGCAGTGCACCCAGTTAGCGGGCCACGCGTGTAGCTCCCACGGCCAGTAGCCGATCGTGTACCTGCCGGTGAAAAGCGCCCGGCCACGTTCGAGGTAGACCCGGAGATGTTCCAGCGCAGTCAGGCAGACAATATTGAACATGTATTCCGGGACTTCGCTTACCCATTGCTCAAGGCTCCGCTCGTTTTGCCGCACACTCTTGCCTGGCTCTATATTGACGATTGTGAACGGTACGCCAGCCGCCAACAGGGAGCGAGCAGCCATCCTCACATCCTCTCCGATGCCCAACTCACCGTAAGCGTACCCAATCAGGTTCACACCAAAACGATGGGTTCCCCGGACGGCGTCGGCATCTGGCCACGCATTTTTAACCGGGTTGACCAGCAGCCCTAGTCCGGTCTCACGCATACCGTGGTTGATAAGCCAGTGCTCGATGCCGCGCTGTCCCTCTTCTGTCTGCAGATCAAAAGCCGAACGTAAATCCTCCCTGGTTCGGATGACGAGCTCCACGAAGTTCGATCTGGCGATGCTTGAGCTGCCTAAGAAGTAGCCACGCTGCCAAGTCCCTTGGTTAAGCACCACCGTTGTTTCTAAATGCCCTCCCTTAAGGAAGTACCATGACAGTGCCTGCTCCTGAGATTCAGGGTCAGCCAAACTGCTGTCAATTCCCAAATCTGGGCGGCCAAGAACGATGAGCTGCAGCAGTCTAGAGATGCCGCCGCTCCATCGCGTAGAAGGTACACATGCAGGTTGCGAAAGTTGGTTCCAAAAGGGTTGCAACTCCCTAAGGGCGGCGTACTCATGTTGCCCATGGACAACGCACCAAGCGAGGTATCGAGCCCGCTGGGTAGGTGTCCGAAGGGGAAATAGTTTCTGTAGGTCCGCATCGCGGATTTGCCAAATGGCGAGGTGAATGCCGTAAAACTCGGATATCCCGGGCACACTCAGGCTTGGGATAGGTTGCGAGTAGACATACTCGGCGTTTCCTTCAACCCACATACCCGCGATTGTCTCCCAGATCTGATCGTCAGTGACTTCGGCGATAGCGCTGGGAGTGATGCTGTCGGCAACGTTCATTTTTGTTAGAGACCTCACCCTGTAACCAGCGCTAGCAAATCAGCGCGCCTCATTCCAAACCACCGTCCAAAATGGTTAGGGATCTCTGGCCTCGCTGCATTGGAGGCATGGCCAGCCCGCCATACGGATTGCTTAGATAGTCATGGCTCAACGCAGGGTGATAATGCAGATCAACCTGCCCATCCAGCGACCACCGCCCAATAAACCCCTGCTGCTCCCGCTGCGCCCGCGCCCGCTTCTCAGCGCTGACGTCTTTCCCGCGGCTCGCCGACTCAGCGTGAATCAATTTGGCAAAAGCAGTCCAGATCACGTTCCGTCCGGTTGCCTGAACGCGAAGGCAAAAGTCGACATCGTTGAATGCAACGGGAAACGCGTCTTCGTCCAGCCCACCGACTTCATCAAAAACAGATCTGCGCACCAACAGGCAAGCTGCGGTCACTGCGCTCTGGCGGCGGGTGAGCTGGTTCGTCGCAAGATAGCCCGCATCATGTTCTTCCAGGTTGTTACCTGTGTGTGCTGCCAAACCGTTAATGCCCACCACAACGCCGCCGTGCTGCACCATGCGGTTGGGCCATAGAAGTTTGGCACCCACGGCGCCGACCTTTTCACGCAACAGCTGGCTGAGCATTTCCTTCAACCAGCCGGGTTCTATGATTTCGATGTCGTTGTTAACCAGACCAGTGATGTCTCCCGTCGAGTGTTCGACTGCCCGGTTGTTGATCGTCGAGTAGTTGAACGGAAACGGATGCGGCAGCACTTGCACGCCACGCTTCGGCAGCTCACTCAGATAGGCGAGCGTCTCCGGATCGCTTGACTGGTTGTCGACCACGATGATTTCGAGGTCGGGGTAATCCGTGTTATTCAGCAGGCCTTCAATGCACGTCCTCAGCAGACCGACCTGATCCCGAGTCGGGACGATCAGGCTGACGCGGGGGAGGGTGGACGGAAGCGGCCAGTGTGCACGCAGCAAGGCTGGAAACCGAGGAACCACGCTCACCGTTGACCCTGGCGTCAAGGCGTCGCAAAGCCAGGCAATGGCGTGCTGACGAGCATCTGACGGCGAAGCCTGATCCGGGCTCGCCGGCGCCAGGTGATCCCGGTGATAAACCACGTGGGGCAAATGGACTACGCGGGCGTTCAGCTTCTCTGTGGCCAGCGCGACGCCGGCGATCAGATGGTCCCAACCAAGCGAATGCAACAGGTCGGAAGCCGCCAGGAGAGTCAGCGCTTCGTGGACGATTGTGGCGCTGAAGATCGCCCCAGGCGTGAAAATGTCTGCGCCGATGAACAGATCGATGTCCCACACGGGCTTCAGCCACGGAAGGGAGCGTTCACCCTGTGGCCCATCGCGGTCGCAGTCACCATAACCCCACGCAGCTCCGTCACTTAGCAGTTGGGTCAAGTGATCCAGCGCGAAACTGGCCAAGTGATCGCCAGCCTTGATCGGGACAATGGCTTCGCAACCGGTCTCAAGCAGTTCTTTCAACGCAGACAGCACGTCAGCACTTTGCGTCTCTACGGTATGGAAAGGCTGTAAACCACGGACGTTTCGGCTCGTCCCGATTGACCCGCCGAGATCGGCCTCACCCTCCGCTATCAGCAGCAGACCGACCTTGGTGCTCGTCGTGTCACCTGCCGGAAGAACGTCGCGCTGGAATGCCTCGAACCACTGAGGGTAGTGGTGAAAGCCCGCATTTTTTGGCAGACGCATTCCATGATCTTTGGCGACCTCACTGAGCAACGCCAGGGTCTTTTTATCCGGACTTTGTTGCTCGTGATTCCTGAGCAGGCCTTCAAGACCCTCCGGCCAGCAGCACAGGTGTATCGGGCTACCGGATAGCGGGTGGCCGAGGTCGTTTTCGATGTGAACCACGTGGGGCTTGCCGTCGGCCAGTTCCCATGGGAGATCAAGGGTAAAACCGTGGTTGCTGGTGGCCCGGTAAACCAGTGCCTGGTGGTGTTCCTCGCAAGAAATCTGCGCCAGCACCCGATCGTTCTCGCGAGCAATCACCTGAACGTGACGTTGTGGTGCATCAGGATCCCATGCCCAGCCGCCCAGGCGCAGACCGCCGCTGTGCCAGACTTGAGTGGCAACAGGCAACGGCGCTTTATTGGGTGTAGCAGGCAGATTTATCTCACCCGCCAGGCTGTGATCGGTATTCGCGACACGGGCGCTGATGTGCCGCGCTTCGTCCAGCCATCCCTGCCTGAGCTGCACGGTAAACCCGTAAAAATCATCCCCGGCATTTGCGTCGGGGTAAAACTGATCGGCGCGGGCGAGTGCGACGCAGGCGCCGTCGACAAGAATCTCAACGACCAGTGTCTGTTCCGGCCGCGTGCTGTCCAGCGCCCAGCCTTGAAGCACGTCGCCATAAAGCCCGACGATTGCGCCTTGGATCGGGGCGTCAAGCTGCGTTGGATCGCTGAGCGCGAGGGTGGTTAAAACTTCAAGAGACATCAGACTCGGCTCGGGTAAGGGGTAAATGATTTACGGGCAATGCACCTGCCTCCACGGCGAGCGCGCTCGGGACCGCGTAAAGTCCGATCCCCAGCGAGTCAGCGAGATCAGGGGCGGTCCAGTCGGCGCCAGGGTTTGTGTCCAGGCTGAGCACGCCTTCGCAACCTGCAAGCTGCGCGCAGTCTTCGAGTGTCAGGCCGAACAGCAGGGGCAGTGCATGAACCACGCCAGAGGTCAGCAGCGCTTTACGCCAGGGGCTGTCGACGTGGGTCAGCAATTTGATCGGAAGCTGGTCGCGCCGGATGCGTTTGGCGAGTGCCAGCCACTCATTGCCGATGTCTTGATCATGTAGCGCATCGCCAATCAGTAAGCATGAAGGGCGTGATGCATGGACGCGTTGAACGTGTTGCCTGGATTCAACAGCCAGTCTGGCGCCAGGGAACGCGTTGGCGTAATGCGGCTGCAGTGCCTGCCACGGCAGATGAATGCTGTTTGCCTGAACCGCAAATGTGGCCCAACTCTCGACGCTTGCCCGGCGCAACAATGCGTCATCGCGGCAGACAACCCGGTACCGTTTGTCGAGCCGGGCAGGCAAGGTGCACAGCCACTCGGGTCCGCCCGAGAGGTTCTGAAAGATCAATTCATCTACTGCAAACCTGGCCAGATCGTTGAACAGTTGCTCGGTTTGTGCGGGCAGTTCGTATTCAAGGCTGAATAGCAGCGGCTTCACTTGGGCTTGCAGCGTCACTATCGTGCGCGAGTTCTGGTAGCGCCAAGTCATGCTAAGCGGGGCGTCGAATGCGCCCGCTTTCCCTATGTGCAGTTGCTTGAGTCCAGGCTCGGGCCAGCTGCGCAGAGGGCTTTCCGCTATCTGCGCCGCCACGTCTTCGAGACGCGTGCGCTGCAGCGCCTGGCGGGCAGGCTTGATGGGGTCACGCAGGCAAAAATCGTCAAACCGCGCAGAGGCGTCCGGGTAGCGTCGCCTGAGGATCGCGTTGTTGTGTGCGACGCGCAGGGTTTTCTCTTCACCGAAGGAGATTCCACCCTGATGCGCGACAAACACGGAGGGCGCGCCCATGTGGCGCCAGCCCAGAGCCCGTGCACGCATGCACCAGTCGGTTTCTTCTCCGTAACCCCGTGACAGTCCCACTTCATCGAGATAACCGACTTCGTCGATGGCTTCGCGCTTGATATACAGACAAAAGCCGCATCCGGTCTCGATTTCCATCGCAGGGCTATTGGCGAGCCGAGCCAGATCATCCAGCCGGCTCTGTTCCAACGCACTGGGCATAGGGTGGCTGAAGCGACTTTCGGGAAAGCTCATCAGCTCGCCGTTGTTGGTAAACGGCGTCACTGAGGCAATAGATGCATCGCTGTAGGCGACGTCACGCAAGCGATCAAGCCAGTTGCCGTGCACCCGCGTGTCGGCATTCAGCCAGACGACGTCCTGCCTGGGGCTGAGGGCCATCGCACGGTTCATGCTGCGAATGAAGCCCAGATTCACCGGATTGTGAATGAGGGTTATTTTGCCTTTGCCTGCCAGGACCTTGAGCGCCTTGCGCAGCGCCGCCACTGGCGTCATGTCTTCGATCACCACAAGACCATGAGGCGTACGGTTCGACTTGCGGGCGTCGATTGCGCTTTGAATGCACGCCAGCGTTTCTTCCAGTCCGTCAAACACAGGAATCAGCACATCCACTGGCTGCTTCTCGCCCACAGTGGCTGAGGCCGTGGGCGGGCTGAAAGCGGGCATCGCATACACCGGACTGCCTTGCAGCGCTTCGCCTGTCGCGAAGCGGACATTTACGGCAGCTGTAGCGTTCGGCACTTTGATACGCGCGCCGCCATGGGCTATTGGCAGACCGGCGGCAGCGAGAACAGCACTGGGCGAGTTGGCGACCATCTCAATCTGATGCCCGTTCGCCTCCAGCAGGAGCTGAACTGGATTTTGCAGGTCATGCAGATTGACCGCCCAACCCTGGATTTCCTGCTGGTCAGGCAGGTAACTCACCACCCCGACGCAGCCCGTCAGCTCTTTCTGAGACGCCAACAGTTTAAGTACGAAAGACAGTTCAGCTGGCGCAGTGATGTCAGGCAATTGCGCGAGTATCAGGCGCCTGAGCTGCTCAGGGGATTCACTTTGACTGCGTGACTGCCAGAGCATCATTCGCAGCGGCGATTCATCAGGGAGTTTTTGCCAGGCACCACTCAGAAAGCGGCTGGCCAAGTCAGGTTGCCCTTGCGTGAGAATGCTGCGGCCGACCAGCGCCTGAACATCCGCGCGTAAAGGGAAGGAATGGGTAGCGTTGTTCAAGAAAACAAATGCGAGCTTGGGGTCCAGGGTCAGTGCATCGATACCTTTCCAGATGCAAGCCTCTGGGTAGTATTCGGGCGTCTGCAATGCGCGCTCAAGTGCTGAAGCGGCGAGCCCACCTTCACCGGTTTGCCGGTGACGATGAAAAATGTCCATGAGCGTTTCTTGCCCACGGTCAGGTTGTCTGGACATAAGCTGGCGGGATCACTAAAAAAATAAAAGAGGGGCGACCCGAAAGTCGCCCCTTTTTTTGCACACTACCCGGCCTCGCGGCCGGGAGTATCCATCGCTACTACAGGGCTAGTTAGACTGCGCCGTGCAGTACTACAACGTTGTCGTTGTGTGCGATTGCTTCTGCGGAACCAACGATGCCGATAGCAACATCAGCGTGGGTGCCGCCGTTAGCCAGTACTTCGGTCCAAGTGGCTTTGCCACCTTCATCAGCTGCGCGACCGGTAGCGGTCTGATACAGCGAGTCGATGAAGTTGCTGTCGACTTTAGCGGTTGCCTCGGCCGAACCAACAATTGCAGCAGCTACGTCGCCACGGCTGGTGCCGTTGAACAGCTGGGATACCCAGTTATCCAGACCGCCGTCGTCAACAGCGCGACCCAGCACGTTGGTGTACAGGTCACGAACGAAGGTGCCGTTCGACTGGTCGAGCGCTTGAGCTTCAGTGGAACCAGCGATACCCGCGGCTACGTCAGCCAGGCTGCCGCCGTTGGCAATGATGGCTTCCCACGTGTCCGAACCGCCAGCGTCAGCACCGCGACCCAGCAACGTGGTGTACAGGTTGTCGATCTGAGCTTCAGTCGCCACGCCACCAAACTCAGCAGAGTTCAGGAACTGGTTAGCGATATCAGTCAGCGACGTACCCGCGTCAACCTGGTTGATGAAGTGTTGAGTGCCGCCCAGATCAGCGTCACGGCCCAGGATGCCTTCGTACAGACGCAGAGCAGAAGCTTCAGCGTCGCTTTGTGCGAGTGCAATGGTGCTGCCGTCGGTGAAGCTCAGGAACTCGGCATCAGTGATTGCTGCGGTCTGGCCAACGCCAACTGCGGCGGAGGTCAGGGTCACATTGTTGCTGTTGCCAGCAGTAACGGTGTAGTCAGCAGACGAACCGTCCAGTTGAACAACGTCGTAACCGCCGCCAGCGTTGACGATGTCAGCGTGAGCAATGCCGCTCAAGATGATGGTGTCGTTACCGGTACCGGTGGTGATGGTGTTGTTGCCAGCGCCAGCTACAACGGTGTTGTTGCCGTTGCCAGTGGTGATGGTGTCGTTGCCAGTGCCAGCGTCGATGTAGGTGTTCTGATCGCCTTTGACGTTGATGATGTCATCGCCATTGCCGGTGGTAACGGCCAGTGCGATGGTGGTATCAGCGGCAACAAAGGCGCGAGCCAGGGATGCAGTCTCGGCAACGGCTGGGGCATCAATGGTCACGGACAGGTTGGCGTCGCTCTGGAATACGAGCGCTTTGGCCGAGCTCAACGAAGCTGGGACGTCCAGAACAACCAGATCACCCTGCGCGCCTGCGATATTGGCTACTACAACGTCTGCAGTCTGACCAGCCGGTACCTGAGGAGCGTTAACGCCGTCCCATGTGCCAACGTTGACAGTCTGAGCAGTGTCCAGACTCAGCAAGCTGCTGATAGTGGCCGCTGTTGTATCGGAGAACGCCGGAGCGTTCAGGAAAGCTTGGAAATTGGTAGCTGAAACCGGGCTGTCGTATTGCATGGGAAGTCCTGTTACTTCAAGCCATCTGGCTTGTATTACTGAGTTTCTGCGTCAATGCAGAGTTTTCCCACGGAGACTTATAGCGGGCAGCGTTCGTCTTCGTTACGGGTGTAATGCAGATGTGCAGCGCCACCAACGGTTCGGTGCCGGTAGGGCCATGCATCATCTGATTGGGCACAATGGATCGCGGCGAGGAGCCGCTGAACACAATGTGGCCAGATAATTCGTATAGATGTCGGTTCGGGCCTACGAGGCTGAAACCTGCCGACACAAGCGGAAGACGCTTGCCACGGGTACCGGTGAAGGTCCCCGCAGGCACGTTCGAACTCGGGCCGGAGCCTGCCACTGTAGAGGTGTAAACAAGGTCGACACCCACGGGCTTGTCATTCCAGATGACTTCGAAACCTTCGAGACGCTTGGTGCTGTCATGCATCCCGGCCCAGCCTTCATTCGACCTTACATCGCCCATACCTTGCAGGTGGGCGATCAGCGTCAAAGAAGCAGGCGCCGTATTCGGAGCAATGACGGGATTGGATTCGGCGGCACTGATCACGCTGAAGTCGCGCATGATGGCGGGAGACGTGTCGATACGGTCGATGCGCAGATCAATGGGATCAATGCTTTCATCGAACATGTGATATTCGGTAATCAGGACTGTCGCGATGCCGCCCTTGACCCGGGCCACAATGGTGTCGCCCAGCTTGGCCAGCATATTCTTGCTGATGCCTTCGGCAGGGAAGAAATCGATGGCGCCTTTGCCAAGCGGAGCTTGCTGCAACGCAATGCAGACGGGCTTGTCTGCGGAGGGCTGTGAGGCGTAACGGAAGATATACATTCCCGGTTCAAGTAATGTGACGCGGGAACTAATCTTCAAGCCATCTAATGTTTGCGACTGCACTCAATAAGTTTCCTTCTTATCCCGAGCTCACAGCCGTTGATAGCAACAAAATTGGTCCATCAACGCTGCAATCGTACTGCCCAACTTAGTGGCGCACTGGTGGCATCTGCAGAGAGCCGAGGTTAATCGATCCCTCAGAAATGTCAATTCGGAATGTAGGAATCTTCCAAATTGCCAGTGCGAAACGAGTGTGGAACATAGTGATCTGGATTGACCCATTTGTGGGAACCGTTGGTCCGATGCGTCCAGGTAGAGTATGTCGGCAGGGCTCTCATTATCTTGAGAGCAACCGCTGCCGGGGCATGGCGCTTGAAGCGCGTCGGGAGAGCAGCCGCGGAGGGAACAGCGAGCCGTCGTGTAGCAATTCTGCGGAGGGTGTCAAATCGCGCGTGTGGAGGTATGAAAATTTCGACCGCTCTAGCGCGGGCACTTGAGGGATATGAAGGTCAGGGTGGTGAATTTTTCGGGGTTATGTTGCACGCTGTGTATGGGCATGACGGGGCGCCCGCTCAAATCCTCCCTCTAGGCGAACCTACGAAGGTAGTTCCAGCGCTTTGCCCGGTTCGTTCGCGGCGGCTTTACGACCGTCGATGCTGCATGCAAATCGAGGAGTGGCCAGTGTGGGGTAAATCGAGCAACGGTAGTGGCGTGATGTGAGCAATGCCTGCAACATTGCACACTCATATTCATGACATCTCATCCGGTTGAGCATCAAATCTTTGAACTTTTTAAATTGTACGTACCGCTCCGGAGCTACTGAAATTGTCCAGTATTGAAACATTAAGAAAACTTAATCTGAAACGACCACCCTTGCAGCAGTTGATGGCCTTTTAATGCTGTCTGTCTGATCTGCCGCTGGTACACTCTCCGGCTTTGCAGCCTTTTTCTCATCAGTAATGGATTCTATGAGTCGTTCACACGAAAACAACCTGCAAGCAGCGCTCAAGGCTTGTCGCGGAAGCTTCCTCTCCGTCGGGTTCTTCAGTCTTTTCGTCAACACGTTAATGCTGGTTCCTACCTTCTACATGATTCAGGTTTCAGGTCGGGTGGTGCCCAGCAGCAGCACCTCGACGCTGATCATGCTTACCCTCATTCTTACCGTCCTGATGCTGACAATGGGCTCCCTCGAGTGGGTCCGGTCGCGCATCATGGTGCGCATCAGCAATCGGTTGGATGTCTTGCTCAGTCGTGACGTGTACCGGGCGAGCTTCAAGAAGGCGTTGAGCAGCGGCGGTATGGACGCTTCGGCGCAGTCGCTCAATGACCTGACCTCGTTACGGCAATTTCTCACTGGCAACGGGCTGTTTGCATTCTTCGATGCGCCCTGGCTTCCGGTGTACACCGCCGTGATGTTTCTGTTTCATCCCTGGTATGGATGGATAACGGTTATCTCGGCGGTGGTGCTGGTAGTTCTCGCTTACGTCAATCATCGCTACACCGGCAAGGCGCTGACAGAAGCAAACAAGCAAAGCCTCACCTCCAACCTGCACACCACCAAAAGCCTGCGCAATGCTGAAGTCATCGAGTCGATGGGCATGCTCGATACGCTCATGAGCAAGTGGGCAATCCGGCAGCGGCGCGTCCTGGTGCTGCAATCCGAGGCCAGCGACAAAAGCGGCATCATCACGTCCATTTCCAAGACTTTCCGCAACTGGGCGCAGTCGATGATGCTGGCGGCGGGCGCGTACCTGGTGATCACTCACGAGATCAACCCCGGCTTGATGATGGCCGGCTCTCTGTTGCTGGGGCGTGCGCTGTCACCTATCGATCAGATGATTGGGAGCTGGAAAGGCTTCGTCGCGGCTCGCGTGCAGTACCAGCGCTTGAACGACACGCTGGACAAACTCAACGCCGAACCGGAGCGCATGTCTCTGCCGGACCCGGAAGGCCATCTGCAGGTCGAAAACCTGGTTGTGGCGCCTCCGGGGGCGAAAGCGGCGGTGATCAGAAACATCAGTTTTGTGACACCCGCCGGCAGCATCGTCGGGATTGTCGGGCCAAGCGCGGCGGGCAAGTCGACGCTGGCCCGTGCGTTGCTCGGCATCTGGCCGCCGCAACACGGCGTCGTCAGGCTCGACGGCGCCGATATCAGTACCTGGGACAAGCAAAAGCTGGGTCCGCATCTGGGTTACCTCCCGCAGGACATCGAGCTGTTCGAAGGCAGCATCAGCGATAACATCGCTCGCTTCACCAAGGTCGATCCCGAGAAAACCGTGTTGGCGGCACGCATTGCCGGCGTCCATGAAATGATCCTGCAATTGCCGGACGGCTACGACACGGTGATCGGCAGCGAAGGCGTCAACCTGTCCGGCGGCCAGCGGCAGCGCATTGGTCTGGCGCGTGCGGTATATGGCAACCCTCGGTTGATCGTGCTGGATGAGCCCAACTCCAACCTCGATGAGGTCGGTGAGCGTGCATTGGGCGTGGCACTGCAGAAGATGAAAGAGACAGGGGCGACGGTTTTCATTATTTCGCACCGTCCCAATGTCCTTTCACGCCTGGACCGGATCATGGTCCTGAACAGCGGCGCGATGACGATGTATGGCCCGCGTGATCAAGTGATCGCCGAACTGGCTCAGCAACAGGCCAAAGCTCAAGCCCAGACGCAGGGTCAAACCCCGCCTCGTGTTGCTCCAGCTCCAGCTCCAGCTGCGACCGGCGCAATTCAGCCCAGCGCCTGAAAGGAATTCTTGAATGACCAGTAACGCGATTACCGTGCTCGACGAGCCGTCTGATGATATGCCGACTTCTGACCGCGGCATCCGCCGGGTCGGGATGACGATTGTTCTGGTGACCTTCGGCTTGTTCGGCACCTGGGCAGCTTTTGCTCCGCTGGGCAACGCGGTCTACGGCACCGGCGTTGTCACCGTACAGAGCTACCGCAAAACCGTTCAGCATCTGGAAGGCGGGATCGTAAAAGAACTGCGCGCTCGTGACGGCGACACGGTGCACAAGGGCGATCCGTTGATCATCCTTGACGACGGGCAGCTCAGTTCAGAGTACGAATCCACCCGCAACCAGCTCATCACCGCGCGCGCCAAAGAGGCGCGTCTTCGTGCCGAACGTGACAACCTGCCCGCTATCCCGGCATTGAAAATTGACGGTGT
This sequence comes from Pseudomonas sp. HP_12, assembly GCF_055283955.1. Classification (NCBI taxonomy): domain Bacteria; kingdom Pseudomonadati; phylum Pseudomonadota; class Gammaproteobacteria; order Pseudomonadales; family Pseudomonadaceae; genus Pseudomonas; species Pseudomonas sp. HP_12. The sequence goes on along the minus strand of NZ_JBTOQG010000056.1, from coordinate 71,716 downwards.
CGAAAGCGATCGTGCCCGCGAGGCCATCGACGGTGAGGCCCAGGTTTTCCGGTCGCGGCACGACGCGCGGTTGGGTGAAATCTCGGTGCAGCAAGAGCGCATCGGCCAGTTGAAGCAGCAAATCATTGGCCTCAACGACATGATCGGTACCAAGGTCAATCTCGAGAAATCCTACACCCGCGAGATTACCGAGCTTAAGGATCTGCTGCGCCAGGGTTTCGTCGATAACCAGCGTCTGCTGGAGCAAGAGCGCAAGCTGGACATGCTCAAGTCCGAGGTCGCCGACCACCAGTCGACCATCACCAAGACGCGCCTGCAGATCAACGAAACCGAAATGCAGATTGTCCAGACGAACCAGAAATTCAGCTCCGATGTCGCCAAGGACTTGAGTGACGTGCAGGCGCAGGTCTTCGACTTGCAGGAGAAGGCCAGCGCGCTCAAGGACAGGCTGTCGCGCATCGTGATCCGCGCGCCGGAAGACGGCATGGTGCTGGACATGAAAGTGCACACCATCGGCGGTGTTGTCAGCGCGGGAACACCGTTGCTGGACATCGTGCCGGAATCGTCGGACCTGGTAGTCGAAGCGCACGTCTCGACGAATGACATCGACCGCATCACCCTTGGCAAACTCACCGACGTCCGCTTCAGCGCGTTCAACGCTGCCACTACGCCGGTCATTCAGGGGGAGGTCACGCGAATCTCGGCGGACCGTCTTACCGACGAGAAAACCGGAGAGGGCTATTACCTTGTGCGGGTGAAAATCACCGATGAAGGTCTGAAGCGTCTGGGTGATCGCAAGCTGCAGCCGGGTATGCCAGCGGAAGTGCTGATCAATGCCGGCGAACGCACGATGCTGCAATACCTGCTCAAGCCTGCGCGCAACATGTTCGCCAAGTCGATGATCGAGGAATGACAGTGGTACGTTTTCTTCCCGGTTTGCTGTTTGGTTTGTTTGCACTTAACGCCAATGCGGCGCAGCCCGCAGCCCCGCAACAGGTCAGCGCTTCAACCTATTCCCTTGATCTGATGACGCTGTACAAAGAGTCACGGCTTGAAGACCCGCGCATTCTGTCGGCCTATGCCCACGCGCGCTCTGCCGAACAGCAGGAGCGCGAAGCGTTTGGCGGGTTGTTGCCCCAGGTGTCGGTGGATAGCAACTTCAACAGGATCTTGCGCAAAGACGCTGAGTCGCGGGAAATCTATGACAACAAAAGCTATGGGCTGAACCTCAGCCAGTTCATCTACAACAAGGAAGCGTGGGAGCGTTATCAGAAGGCCAAGAGCGTCACATTGCAGAAGGCGTCGCAGTCCGAGGACTCGCAGGCCGAAGCAACGGTGGATCTGGCCAAGCGATACTTCGCGGCGCTCGCTGCCGATGATGCGCTGGAGCTGGTCTCGGCCGAGCGCCGCGCCACCCAGGGCAGCCTTGATCGCGTCAATGCGATGTACGCCAAGCAGATGGCCAAGATCACCGACATGCTGGATCTCAAGGCACGGGTCGACTCATTGCTGGCCCAGGAAATTGAAGCGCGCAATCAGGTGCGTCTGTCGCGGGAAGGGTTGTCGGAAATTGTCGGTCGCCCGATCAACGAGCGCTTGAGCCGGATCCGGAACGACATCGCGCTGCAGGCACCTACGCTGCCGCTCGATGCCTGGATCGCCCAGGCGCTCGACAGCAATCCCCGCCTGAAAGCCTATGAAAGCAACCTGGCGGCGGCCGATGCAGCGGTTCGTGAGGGGAAGGGCGGTCACTACCCTTCTCTGAGTCTAAACTTGGGCGCTCAACAGAGTGACGTCGGTTACGACAACACGCTGACCCCTCGAAGCGACAGCTATGTCGCAACCATTGGCCTGAAAGTGCCGATCTACAGCGGCGGCTCGACCTCAGCACGAGTGCGTGGGCTGTATGACGAGCAATATGCGGCCGAGCAGGATCTTGAAGGGGTTCGCCGGCAAGTGGTGAAGGAAACCACTAACGCCTATCTCACTGCTCAATCTGCCGTAGACAAGATCCGCGCGGGGCAAAACGCATTGTCCTCGGCCAAACAGTCGAGCATCGCGGCGCAGAAGGCGTTTACCTATGGTGTGGTTAACGCCGTCGACGTGCTGACCGCTGTGCAGAACGAATTCAAGGCGCGCAGCGATCTGCTGAAATCGCAGTACGACTTCATCACCAATCTGTTCATCCTGAATCGCTGGGCCGGCAAGCTGTCGCAAGAGAGCGTTGCCAGCGTGAACGTTTGGCTGGGCGGCGATGATTCGGAAGCGCTAAAGGACCTGAATAATTCAGCCCCCAGTAACACCAAAGCAACCCCTAAGTAACCTGCAGCGACTTACGCCTTGGGGTGTGCCGCCAACACTTTGCGGTACACCGCCAGGGTCTGCCGCGCGCATTCCTGCCAGGTGAACTGGCGGGCGCGTTCCAGCCCTATTTCAACTCGCTCTGTCCTGAGCGCTTCGTTACTCAACACGTCGAGCATCGCAGCTGAAATACTTGAAGCGTCCAGCGGGTCGACCGCCCAGGCGGCATTGCCGGTCACTTCCGGCAGGGACGTGGTGTTCGACGCAATAACAGGGCACTGGGCCGCAAATGCTTCGATGACCGGCAAGCCAAACCCTTCATACAAAGACGCAAACACCATGGCGCTCGCGCTTTGCAGCAGCGCCATGACTTCGTCTTGGGGCAAATAGCACAACCATTTGCCCTCGCCGTGCTCCTCCAGCTTTTTCAGTTGGGGGATGAGGTCCTCGATTGCCCAACCTTCGCGGCCAACAACGACAAGCGGGTGATCTTTTCGCACCGAAGCCGGCAAGGCTTGAAACGCCTCCAGCACGCGGTGAAGATTTTTGCGCGGTTGCAGCGTCCCGACAAAAAGGAAAAAGCCCGGCTTGAGGTCATGTTTGCTGATGACCGATTCTTTACGGGGCCCGGAAATACGCTCGAAATAAACAGGGTTCACCCCAAGTGGGGTAACGCTGATCTTGGCGGGAGGAATGCCCAGAAGACGGATCAGATCCTGTCTGCTGTGTTCTGAAATAGTGATCACGTGGTCGGCTTTGCTGACGCTTCTCGCAAAGAGAGCGCTCTTCAGGCCTCTGAAGCTTTTCCTCATCCACTCGGGATGGATAAGCGGTATGGCGTCCATGACCGTTGCCACCACGGGAAGGCCTGCAATATTCGGAATCTGGTGATCGGTGGCATGCAGCAGAGATACGTCGTTTCGAATGGCGGCTGAGTTGGGTAAGGAAAGATTGAACAGCCCGCTGAGAAGAGCGTGAAGTTTGAATCGTTCAGCTAGTACTTCAGGCGTACCGCATTCCAGGGTCGGGAGCTGACGTCCAAATGCGTAGGGCTTGAAGTTAATTCCGCCGGCTTCGGTCAGTTTGAGATCGTCCATGGCCTGCCAGAGTGAGCGGGTGTAAACGCCTATTCCGTCCAGATGTCCCGTGCGCTCACCCTCAGCCCAAACACTGCAGCTCAAACCAATATCCATACGCGTTTCCAAACCAACCCGGTGAGTCATGAAATCAAGGGGCGCGAGCCTATCATGAGTCGCGTTTGCGGGCATTTGCTTCTGCGCATGATCTCACCGCGCCATTGCGTTTCCTCCCTCAACCCCTCACCATCGCTTTCCGTTATCCATGGCCTGATGGACTAGACAAATTGGCGACACGCCCGGCTCAAAAGCGCCCTGGATTATGGATGCTTCTGGCGCTTGCACTGACGTGCACGGCGTGTGTCGGCTATCTGAGCGCGGATTGGGATTTTTCCCTGATCAGCCGCCGTGCTGAAGCGTTATATGGGCCGTTGGGCGCGGGCAAGCAGCGCATTGATGCCTGGCAGAACTTGCTGGCGACCGAGAAGCAGGTCAGCGAAATGGACAAGCTCAAGGTCGTGAACCTGTTCTTCAACAAGCAGATGCGCTACGCCGAAGACATCGACCTGTGGCATGAGGTCGATTACTGGGCGACGCCGATCGAGTCGCTGATCAAGGGCGCGGGGGATTGTGAGGATTATGCGATCGCCAAGTATTTCAGCCTGCGCCGCCTCGGCGTGCCCAGCGAGAAGCTGCTGATCACCTACGTCAAGGCGCTGCGCCTGAACCGCGCGCACATGGTGCTGACCTATTACTCGAGCCCGAACGCGATGCCGCTGGTGCTCGACAGCCTGATCGACGACATCAAACCCGCCAGCGAACGCACGGACCTGTTGCCGGTGTATGCCTTCAACGCTGAAGGGCTGTGGCTGCCGGGTGCGCAGGGCAACAAGAAAGTGAGCGACACCAAACGTCTGTCCCGGTGGCAGGACGTGCTGAAAAAAATGACCGCAGAAGGCTTCCCCACCGAGCCCGAGAATTAGGAGTACTGATGTCTCTGTTCAAACAGCTGTTGATCGCGATCTGTCTGTTCATGGTGGTTGCCTTTGCGGGAAGTTTTGTCGTGAGCCTGGAAAGCTCCCGGGCGCAATACGTCAATCAGCTGCGCTCCCACGCCCAGGACGCCGCGACCTCGCTGGCGCTGTCGCTGACGTCCAATATCGACGACCCGGCGATGGTCGAACTGATGGTGGCGTCGATCTTCGACAGCGGTTACTACGCGAGCATCCGGGTGGTGGATCTGGCGAGTGGCGCCGCGATCGTCGAGCGCAGTGCGACCCCTGACAACCAGGGCGTGCCGCAGTGGTTCATCAACGCCATCGGGCTTGAGCCGGCGGGCGGCGAGGCGATTGTCAGCCGTGGCTGGCAGCAGACGGCGCGGGTCGAGGTGGTCAGCCATCCGATGTTCGCGCTCGCGAAGTTGTGGCAGAGCGCGCTGGGCAGCCTTGGCTGGTTGCTGGTGTGCGGTGTGGTCAGTGCGATTCTGGGCGCGATGTTGTTGCGCCGGCAGCTCAAGCCGCTGGACTACATGGTGGCGCAGTCCCAGGCGATTGGTCGTCGCGAGTTCCTCGTTCTGCCCGAACTGCCGCGCACGCCTGAGTTGCGCCGGGTGGTGCAGGCGATGAACCAGATGGTCGAGAAACTCAAGGCGCTGTTTCAGGAAAGCACCGAGCGCAGTGAGAAGCTGCGCATCGAGTCGTATCAGGACAGCCTGACCGGGCTGTCCAACCGCCGTTATTTCGACATGCAGCTCAACGCCCACGTCAGCCATCTGGAAGACGGCCGTGCGGGGTATCTGATGATGTTGCGCGTCAACGACCTGGCCGGCTTGAACCAGCGTCTGGGCGGCAAGCGCACCGATGCCTTGCTGGTGGCGGTGGCGGAGCAGTTGGTGCGTCACTGTGAGAAGTACCCTGAAACCCGCAACCTCATCAGTCGCAGCCGTGGCGGGGAGTTCGCCGTGCTGGCGCCAGGCATGGTTCACGATGAAGCCGTGCAGTGGGTGCAGAATCTTGAGGCGGCGCTGCAAAGTCTGGAAGCCACCGGCGCCTCCGATGTCTCGCCTGCCGCTCACATGGGGCTCGCGCCGTACAGCCCGGGCGATGCGTCGCTGACCTTGCTGGCGTTGGCGGATCAGGCGCTGTCCCAGGCCGAAAGCGGCGGCGAGCAGTCGTGGTATTGCATCGAGCGCGGGGCGATTGGCGATCTGGGTGAAGATCAACACGCGTGGCACAGGACGCTGGACCATGCCCTTGAGCACGGGCGTTTTCAGCTGTTCTTTCAGCCGGTGGTCGAGTCTCGTGATGGGGCGAAAGTGCTGCATTACAAAGTGCTGTCACGGCTGGTCGATGCTGACGGCGAGACGATTCCGGCGGGGCGCTTTCTGCCGTGGCTGGAACGCTTTGGCTGGTCGAGCCGGCTGGATTTACTGATGTTGCAGCAGGTGCTGGCGCACCTGGGCACGCACAATGAGCGACTGGCGCTGAACCTGTCGGCGGCCACGCTTAACGATCCGTCAGCGCTGAATGAGGTATTCAACGCCCTGCGCCAGCACCCGAAACTCGGCGCACGCCTGACCTTCGAGATCGGCGAGGAACAGGTGCCCGAGCAGGCGGTGCTGGAGAAGTTGACCCGCCGTCTGCAGGAAGCCGGCTATTCCCTGGCGCTGCAACGCTTCGGCGGACGTTTCAGCATGATCGGCAACCTGGCGCATCTGGGGCTGGCCTATTTGAAGATCGATGGCAGCTACATCCGCACCATCGATCAGGAAAGCCACAAGCGCTTGTTCATCGAAGCGGTCCAGCGCGCGGCACACAGTATCGACCTGCCGCTGATTGCCGAGCGGGTTGAGACCGAAGGCGAACACCGGGTGATCCTGGAAATGGGCATCGAAGGGGTGCAAGGGCGGCTGTTCGGCGACCCTGCGCCGTGGAAGTAACGAACGAAGGAACGCGCCCGCTGTTTTCTCAATATCGATGGCTGACGCGCTAGTATGGGAGCGCGCTTGCCCGCGAAATCGGCGTGCCAGATGGCATTGATGTCACAGACCCGCCGCTTCGCGACCGTCGTAACCTCCGATTGCTCCTACAGGGGATTTGCGTTCGACGCTGATGTTGAATGCGGGCGTGAACGTGTAGGAGTGAGCTTGCTCGCGAACGCGTCGGTTCATCCGCTCATTTTTCTGGGACTGAAAGGCCTACCGGGCTGTTATTCACATCAAACAATGGAAGCACTTTCATGAAGCTATGGACTGCAGTATTAATGATGGCAACCCTCTCAGGGTGCGGCACCATCAAGACCCTCAACGACGAAAAAGGGGCCGCGGATACACTGGCGCGCCACAGCTCCAATTGCCAGTCCATCCCCCGTGCCTTCAGCGGTGCGGTTTACCAGTTCTGCACCTTGAACGCCCCGCCGGTTTCCGGCCCACACTGGTCTGCGCCCACCATTGCACTGGACATGGCCCTTTCTGCGGTCGCCGATACCGTGCTGCTGCCCTACACCGGGTACCAGCAATACCAGCAGGGCGATATCAAGGTCCGACGCAAGCAGTACTGATCAGTCGGCGCCGTCACCTGGGGTTGAAAGCTTCGTGAGCAAGCTCACTCCCACAAGTGCGTCGTTTGCCGCGGAGTAGCAGCGCATCTGAAAGATGGGCTCTGCTCAATCATGACCACCAGAGATGTATCAGTCGCCGCAGATTCTGTGGGAGCGAGCTTGCTCGCGAAGAGGCTGGTACATCCGCCAAATCTACAGCGGCTGAAACACCGTCTTCGTGAGCAAGGTGGAGCGCCACCCCGGTCACTCCCACAAGTGCATCTTTTGCCGCGGAGTAGCAGCGCATCTGAAAGATGGGCTCTGCTCAATCATGACCACCAGAGATGTATCAGTCGCAGCAGATTCTGTGGGAGCGAGCTTGCTCGCGAAGACGTAGGCACATCCGCCACATCTCCAGCGGCTGAAATGATGCCTTCGTGAGCAAGGTGGAGCGCCACCCCGGTCACTCCCACATGTGCACCATTTGCTGTGGGATAGCAGGCTGTCAGAAACAAGCATCGGGGTTTGCCGCGCGACAGCGCGCCGTTGCCAAACGGTGCGTGCGAGAAAGAGAGGCCTTCAGATCAGCCGTTGTTCATCATCATTGATCAGGTCACTCAGGCCGCCCAGTGTTTCCCGGGCCTGGGTTCGATCCATCAGTTTCGCCTGTGCGGCGGCGGGGAGGTCGGTGATGTTGAGGATGCCTTTGCTGGTCAGGACCTGAATCAAGTCGTCCAGTACCCGGATCATGTCCATGTCGCTGGACTTGAGCTGGATCAGGCTTTTCTCGACCACTTCGTTGGCAAACCAGGCTTGCACCTGATGGTCATCGGGCGGCAGTTGCTCGCTCGCTTCGGCGAACGCCGTTGCTTCCACGCGAACTAGCGTTCCATCGGCATCGCGCTGAACGTAAAACATGACTCATTCCTCAGGGAGTAACCGGGCTGGCATCCGTCAGGGACGGCTGCCAGCACAGTACAACAGCTCTCGCGACTCAGCTATCAGTGGTGATCGACTTTGATGGTCGGATCCGCACCGCTCACCAGCGAGTTGACCATGGAATTGCTCCAGGTCACGCCTTCCACCTTGATGTGCACATCGGCCGTGGTCGCCGCGGCAGCCGCAGTGACATTCGACGCGAACTGCCCGGTGGTGCTGACTTGCAGAATGGTGTCATGACCATCGTTGGTGATTTGCAGGTACTTGCTGAGGGTGTCGGTGTCTTCACCTTGCAGCAGGTCACGCAGGTCGATCCGGTCGCCTTCGCCCTTGTTGAAGTCTTTGATCACGTCAAAGCCACCGCTGTTGGTGTCGCCTGCTTTCCAGGCGAATGTATCGGCACCTGCGCCACCGGTAAGGATGTCGTTGCCTTTACCACCGATCAGAATGTCGTTGCCGTTGCCACCGTTGAGAATGTCGTCGCCACCCTGGCCGAACAGAATGTCGTTGCCATTGCCGCCCAGCAGGGTGTCGTTGCCGTCCTGGGACGTCGACGACGAATTGGTCAGGTGAGCCACCGCGTCAAGGTTGTTGGTCACGAACGAGTGCAGCGTCTTGTCATCGATGGTCGACACATTCACGTGCAAGGTATCTGCCGCGAACGCCTTCAGCGCCGTAATGCCGCCCTGCGTGTTGTAGGTGATCAGATCGCCGAACAGGATGTCATTGCCGTCGCCACCGTTGAGGGTGTCGCTGCCCGGAGCGATATCTTTCTGGTCGCCCAGTACCGCTTTCGCCAGGTCATCGGCGTTGACGTTGGTCTGCGCGTGACCGTCGCTGTCGTAGTGATTCAGCGTGCTGGTCTTGACCGCCGAGTTCAGGCCGATCGCTTCGATGGTGGGCGACTGCTTCAGCAACAGCGCGTAACCGGTGTCCGCTTCAGCCAGCACAACGCTGCTGCCGTTGGTTTCAGGTGAGTTCAGGCTGTATTCCTGACCGCCCTTGCCGTCGGCGTGGCTGGCGAGGGTGCCCACCAACTTGCCGGTCGTGCTGCTGGCGTAGCTGTAAACATGGCCCACGGTGTCGATGGCGACTTTGCCGTTCACCGAATACGTGCTGCCCAGATGCCAGCTTTCCAGGCCCATCGCCAGTGTGACAGCCGTGCCGTTCACCGTACCGAGCACCGTGCTGGTGTTCTGGTAAACGTTAGGCTCGCCGTCGGTGATGAAGTACGTGCGGTTCTCGCCCGTCGGGTTGGTGCTGTTCAAGCCGGCAAACCAGTTCGCCGTGGTCTTGAAGGCATCTTCGTAGTTGGTGGTACCGCCCGATGTCATGGTCGCCAGAGCAGCGGCCAATGTTTTCAGCGCAGCGGCCTTGTCAGACATGTCCACCGATACGGTCGAGCGCACGTTGGTGTCGAAATCCACCAGCAACACGTTGATCTTGCCGGCGTTGGCCGTCTGAGCACCGTTCGCCAGTTTCTCGAAGACCGACTGCAGCTGCGTTTTCGCCGTGTCGAGGGATTTGCCCATGCTGCCCGAGCTGTCGACGATGAAGGCGATGTTGTAGCTCTTGCCCTGCACGATGGTCGTGCCGCTGACGTCGCCAACGATGATGTCGCCGCCGGTGGTGCCGTTGATTGGCGTCGGGTCGGTGCCGGCCAGGCCTTCACTCGATTTGTAGGTCTGAGACTCGACAGTAACGGTGATCGCCTTGCTGTCGCTGGCGCTGGCCACGGCGCTTGGTACGCCTGGCACGTTTGCTTCGGTCGCCGTCGCCGTGACGTTCAGCGTGAACTTGCCGCTGAAGTAGTCAGGCGTGGTGATGCTCAGCGTCGACAGGTCGAATTGGCTGACGTCGATCGTGTCCATCACGGTTTTGCCGTTTTCGACGTGGGTCGTCACGGTGGCCGTGTGGCCTGCGGCGTCGGTCAGGATCGAGCCGGCCGGTGCGCCGCCGCTCAGGGTCGTGACGTGAGTCTCCGAACCGTCGAGGCTGTCGCCGAATACCGCCTGGATCGGGCTCAGCTTGATCGCGGCGCCTTCGGTGCCGTGGTTCAGCTCGTAGCCGGTGTAATAACCCTCACCGCTGCCAACCGTGCCTTCGTGCAACGGCGAGACGTTCAGGCCGGAAGCCTTGAGGTCATCGACCGTTGCGAACAGCAGCACGTTGCTGCCGTTGAGGGCCACGGTCTGAGTCGCGCCGGTGCTGATGGTCTTGTCGACCAGATTGATGCTGTAGCTGCCCGGGCCCGCCTGGTTGTAGTGGTAGATGTCCAGCGTGTAGTAGCCAGACTCCGTCGGCGTGAAGCCCGCGCTCTGGATCTTGCCGCCCGCACCCCATGTGGCGTTGGCCGCAGTCTGGCCCGCCACGGTGATCAACAGGCTGTCGTCTGCCGTACCGGAGAAGGTGTAGGTGTGGCCGGCTTCCATGTAGATCAGGCCGGACAGCTTGGTGCCGGTGCCGACCGCGACGGAAGAGTCCTGTGCAGCGGTGGCGACGGTGTGCGAGGTCGATGCAACGGTGGTGTTGAAGCCGGCCTTGATGGTCGCTTCATTGGCGCCGTTGCCGTCGGTGCCCATGTTCTTCAGCGTGCCGACATAAACGTCTTTCACCAGACCGGTCGACTGAACGACGCCGGAGCCCAGCGTCACCACTGGTTGGTCGGCGACAGGCGCCACATTGATGGTGCCGGTGGCTTTGACCGAACTCGCCAGACCCTGATCGTCCACTGCCTTGTAGGTGAACGACGTGCTGCCCGCCCAATCGGCGGCCGGCTTGAAGTACACCGTTGCAGCGTTGCCGACGGCGACGATGTTGCTCAGGCTGGTCAACGCGACCTTGCCCGCCGCATCGGCGTAGAACGTGCCGTGTGCAGCCATGTCGACCAGGTTGAAGTGGTCGATTTTGCTGTCCACGTCGGTCGCGCTCAGCGTCACGGCGATGGCCGGGCTGTCTTCGTTACCGCTGCCGGTCGTGGCGTTGGCCACCGGAACATCATTGACCGTCGTGATGTGAATCGTCGACGTGGTGTTGGCGATGTTGTTGGTGGCGCTGCCGTCGTTGACGCTGATGTTGATGATGCGGTCGTCTTTGACAGGGTCGTGAGACGTGCTGTCGAAGGTAATCGACGAGATCGCCGTCTGATACTGAGCCGCCGTGCCCGCACCGAACGTGATGACCTTGCCGGTCACCACGTTGTTGGTGACGATGTCGGTGGTGGTGACGCTCAGGCCAGCGGTGTTGCCGATCGCCAGCAGATCACCCGCCTTGTAGTTGGTCAGCGTGACAGTGGCGCTTTGCAGCGTCGGGCTGTCGGCGTCTTTCAGGGTGAAGTCTGCAGCAATCAGGCCTGGACCTTTGCCCGGCGCGGTGACATCGCCGCCGACCAGGGTTTCGTTCCAGGTGTTGCCGAATTCCTTGCCATCGCCGGTGTGGCCGATGACGGGCGCGTCGTTCACGGCGGTGACCGAGATCTTGCTGCCGGCAACCAGCGAATCCTGCGTACCGGTACCGTCGCCTTTCGCGCCGGAGTCGGTCACTTGAACCGTCACGGCACGGTCACCCGCCTGAGGGTTGTCGCCCGGGCTGTTGAAGGTGATCGACTGGATCAGCGCCTTGTACTGGTCAATGGTCGCGATGCCGTTGATCTTGAAGCCGTTCACCAGGCCTGCATCGTTGTGGGTTTCCACCACGCTGACGCCTTTCGGCGCAGTGCCGGTGAAGGTCAGTACGTCGCCTGCCTTCACATCGACCGACACCACGGCCTTGCTCAGGGTGGTGTTGTCGACATCGGCCAGGTTCAGGTTCTTGACGATCGAGACCGCCGCGTCGTTTTCAGTAAAGGCAACCGACGCAGTGCTCACGGTTGGTACATCGTTGACCGTGGTGATGTGGATCGTCGAGGTCGTGGACGCGATGTTGTTGACCGCGCTGCCGTCATCGACAGTGATGTTGATGATGCGGTTGTCTTTCGACGGATCATGGGACGTGCTGTCGAAGGTGATCGACTGAATCGCCGTCTGGTACTGGGCGGCTGTGCCTGGACCGAACGTGATGGTTTTGCCGGTCACTGCGCCGGAAGCGTCTTTTACATCACTCAGGGTATAGGTCAGGGCGCCCGGTTTGCCGACATTCAGGACGTCGCCGTCTTTGAAGTTGGTCAGCGTGACGGTCGCGCTTTTCAGCGTGGTGCTGTCGGCGTCGTTCAGGGTGAAATCGCGAGCGATCTGACCTGGGCCTTTGCCCGGCGCGGTGACATCGCCACCCACGGCGGTTTCGTTCCAGGTGTTGCCGAACTCCTTGCCCGTTCCGGTGTGGCCGATGACGGGCGCGTCGTTCACGGCGATCACGTTGATCTGACTGTTGTGGACCACAGTCAGGTTGTCAGTGCCGTTGGCATCGGCGTCAGTCACAGCGATGGTCACCCCGCGTGGCGCGGTGTTCGGGTTATCGCTGTTGTCGGCGTAGGTGATCGACTTGATCAGGGTTTCGTAGTTGGCAACCGAAGCCTTGCCAGTCAGGTCGATGACGATGTTGCCGTTGGCGTCGTTGCTCAGCGTGTACTTGATGCCCAGACCGGTATCGCCGCTGGTATCGCCTTTGTAGTACTGGGAAACGATCAGGTCTTCAGCCTGAATACCGGTCAGCGTGATTTTCGCGCTGCTCAGCTGGGTGCTGTCGATATCGGTGATGCTGAAGTTTTTGACGATCGCGGTCGGGGCGTCATTTTCGGTGTAGGTGATGCTGCCGAAATTCACGACCGGTGCGTCGTTCACTGGCGTCACGTTGACGGTCAGCGGCTGTTGGGTCGTCGCAGACGGTCCATTCAGTTCGGTGGACGTCGCGTTGACGGTCAGGTTGATCTGGCCGTTGAAGTTTTCCGGTGGCGTGATGGTCACCTTGGTCAGGTCCCAGCCGTCGAGCGCCGCAGTGCCGTTGCCGCCGGCAGTCGACGTGTAGCTGTGAGTGCCATCGGTGACAACGGCACCGACCGGAACGCCGGAAACGGTCAGGTGGGTCAGGCTCTCGGAACCGTCGGTATCGACCAGCGTGGTGCCAATGTTCAGGTGGATGGCCGTGTCTTCCGGGCCGGTGACGGCAGGCGCGATCACGGTCGGGGCGTCTGCCACCGGTGCCACATGGACGTTGAACGTCAGGTCTTTGCTGACCGGAGCCGCTGCGCCGTCTTGGGCGGTAGCGGTGACGGTCAGAGCGATGTCGCCGCTGAAGTTGGCCGGCGGGGTGAGCTTGAGTTTGCTCAGGTCCCAATCGGTCACGTCAGTCGCGGTTGCACCGGCGGTGGCGTTGAAGGTGTGCGTGCCGTCGCTCAGGGAAGCGCCAACCGGAATGCCCTTCATGCTGACGGTCAGGGTTTCGGAACCGTCGACGTCAGTGGTCGCTGCCTTGATGGTCGACAGCAGAATCGCGTTGTCTTCCAGGCCGCTGTTCAGGTGCTCGGTGACGCTGATGTTGTTGATCACGCCGCCGAGGGAGTTCGCGTCGCCTGCCTTGAATTCCAGCTTCGCGCTGCCGTCGGTGGTGACCGGCACGTCGAAGGTGTAGGTCTTCAGACCCACCACGGTATTGGTCAGCGTGCCGACCAGCTTGCCGCCCCAGAAGACGTTGATCAGCGAGTTGTCGACCGCACCTGCACGGACCGAATAATCGAGCGAAACGGTGTAGGTCGCGCCGGCTTTGGCGTCGATGTTGGTGTACAGGTTGCTCGGGTCGCCGCTGTTTCGCTCCAGCTCCAGCACCTGGCTGTTGTTGCTGTTGCCGGCAACGCCGTAGGTGCCTGGAGTTCGGATCTCAACGGTGCCGCCGCTGTTGTCGGTGTGCCATGCGCCGCTGCCGATGTTGCCGATCACAGTCGTGGTCGCGCCGTTCACATTCAGCGAAGCCACGGTCTGGTCGTCCACGAGGGACAGGGCAGGGGTGTCGGTGACCGGATTGACCTTGATGGTGCCGGTTGCCGGAGTGGTGTCTGCCTGACCCTGGTTGTCGACCGCGGTGTAGGTGAAGTTGGTGCTGCCGCTCCAGTCGCCGACCGGCTTGAAGTAGACGGTTGCGCTATTGCCGGTCGCCTTGATGACGCTGGTGCTGTCCAGTGCCTGAGTGCCTGCGGCATCGGCGTAGAAAGTACCGTGCTGACCCAGGTTGACCAGGTTGAAGTGGTCAATGGTGCCGTCGACGTCGGTGCCGGTCAGCTTGACCGCCACGGTGTTGTCTTCGTCGCCCGTCGCCGTCGCTGGCTTGGTCACCGGCGCATCGTTGACGGAAATCACGTTGATCTGGCTGTCATGAACGACGGTCAGGTTGTTGGTGCCATTGGCATCCACGTCGGTCACAGCAATGGTCACGCCGCGCGGTGTGGTGCTCGGGTTGTTGCTGTTGTCGGCGTAGGTGATCGACTTGATCAGGGTTTCATAGTTGGCGACCGAAGCGTTGCCAACCAGATCGATAACGATGTTGCCGTTGGCGTCGTTGCTCAGGGTGTACTTGATGCCCAGACCGGTATCGCCGCTGTTATCGCCTTTGTAGTACTGGGAAACGATCAGGTCTTCGGCCTGAATACCGGTCAGCGTGATCTTCGCGCTGCTCAGTTGAGTGCTGTCGACGTCACTGATGCTGAAGTCTTTGACGATCGCGATCGGCGCGCCGTTTTCGGTGTAGGTGATGCTGCCGAAGTTGACCACAGGCGCGTCGTTGACGGGCGTGACCGTGATGGTGCCGGTGGCCGGGGTGGTGGAAGCCAGGCCCTGGTTGTCAACGGCGGTATAGGCGAACGGCGTGCTGCCATTCCAGTTGGCATCCGGCTTGAAGTAGATCGTCGCGCCGTTGTTGGTGGCGGTGATGTCGTTCAAGTTGGTCAGCGGCTGGGTGCCAGCGGCGTCGGAGTAGAAAGTGCCATTGGCAGGCGTGTTGACCAGGTTGAAGTGGTCAATGGCGCCGTCGACGTCGGAGCCGGTCAGCTTGACCGCAACGAGGGTGTCTTCGCTGCCATTGCCTGTGGCGGTGTTGACTACCGGCGCATCGTTCACGGATGCGACGTTGACGGTCAGCGACTTAACCGTGGTGGCCGAGTCATTGTTGGCGCTTTCGGTCGACGTCGAGCTCACTTGCAGGTTGAACGAGCCGTTGAAGTCTTTCGGCGGCGTGATGGTCAGGGTGCTCAGGTTCCAGCCGGTGAGGTACGCCTCGCCATCGCCGCCTTCAGAAACAGGGATGGAGGTGTAGCTGTGGCCGTTGCCATCGCTCAGCACCGCGCCCACTGGGATGCCGCCCACAATGACCGGGCCGAGGGACTCGGAACCATCGGTGTCCACCAGTGCAGCGCTCAGGTCCAGCTTGATGGCGCTGTCTTCATCGCCCTGAGCGTTGGTGACGGTGACGATCGGGGCATCCGCCACAGGCGTGACGTTGATCGTGCCAGTTGCCGTGTTGCCGGCTGGCAGGTTCTGGTTGTCGACCGCGGTGTAGGTGAAGGTGGTGTCGCCCGCCCAGTTCGCGTCTGGCTTGAAGTAGATCGTCGCGCCGTTGTTGCTGGCGGCGATGTTGGTCAAATTGGTCAGCGGCTGGGTGCCGGCGGCGTCGGAGTAGAACGTACCGTGTGCAGGCGCAGTGACCAGGTTGAAGTGGCCAATGGTGCCATCAACATCGGAGCCAGACAGCTTGACCGCGATGGTGGTGTCTTCATTACCTGCACCCGAAGCGGCGTTGACTACCGGCGCATCGTTGACGGAAATGACATTGATCTGGCTATCGTGAACGACGGTCAGGTTGTTGGTGCCGTTGGCATCAGCGTCAGTAACGGCGATGGTCACGCCGCGTGGGGCAGTGCTCGGGTTCTCGCTGTTGTCAGCGTAGGTGATCGACTTGATCAGGGTTTCGTAGTTGGCAACCGAAGCCTTGCCAGTCAGGTCGATGACGATGTTGCCGTTGGCGTCGTTGCTCAGCGTGTACTTGATGCCCAGACCGGTATCGCCGCTGGTATCGCCTTTGTAGTACTGAGACACGATCAGGTCTTCAGCCTGAATACCGGTCAGCGTGATCTTCGCGCTGCTCAGTTGAGTGCTGTCGACGTCGCTGATGCTGAGGTTATTGACGATCGCAACCGGTGCACCGTTTTCGGTATACGAGGTGCTGTCGAAGTTGACCACTGGCGCGTCATTGACGGCCGTGACGTTGATCGTGCCAGTGCCTGGAGTGGCGGCGGGCAGACCTTGATTGTCGACAGCGGTGTAGGTGAACGGCGTGCTGCCATTCCAGTTCGCATCCGGCTTGAAGTAGATCGTCGCACCGTTGTTGGTTGCGGTGATGTCGTTCAAGTTGGTCAGCGGCTGAGTGCCAGCGGCGTCGGAGTAGAACGTGCCGTTGGCAGGCGTGTTGACCAGATTGAAATGGTCGATCGTGCCGTCCACATCAGAGCCGGTCAGCTTGACCGCGACGATAGTGTCTTCGTTGCCATTGCCGGTGGCGGCGTTAACAACTGGAGCGTCGTTCACGGCAATAACGTTGATCTGGCTGTCGTGAACAACGGTCAGGTTGTTGGTGCCGTTGGCATCCACGTCGGTGACAGCGATGGTCACGCCACGTGGGGCAGTGCTCGGGTTCTCGCTGTTGTCGGCGTAAGTAATCGACTTGATCAGGGTTTCGTAGTTCGCAACCGAAGCCTTGCCGGTCAAGTCGATGACGATGTTGCCGTTGGCGTCGTTGCTCAGCTTGTAGCTGATACCCAGACTGGTGGTACCGGTGGTGCCATCGGTGCCGCCTTTGTAGTACTGGGAAACGATCAGGTCTTCAGCCTGAATACCGGTCAGCGTGATTTTCGCGCTGCTCAGTTCGGTGCTGTCGACATCAGCGATGCTGAAGTCTTTGACGATCGCGATCGGCGCACCGTTTTCGGTGTAGGTGATGCTGCCGAAGTTGACCACGGGCGCGTCGTTGACAGGCGTGACCGTGATGGTGCCGGTCGCCGGGGTGGTGGAAGCCAGGCCCTGATTATCAACGGCGATATAGGTGAACGGCGTGCTGCCGTTCCAGTTCGCATCTGGCTTGAAGTAGATCGTCGCGCCGTTGTTGGTCGCGGTGATGTCGTTCAAGTTGGTCAGCGGCTGGGTGCCAGCGGCGTCGGAGTAGAACGTGCCGTTGGCAGGCGTGTTGACCAGGTTGAAGTGGTCAATGGTGCCGTCGACGTCCGAACCGGTCAGCTTGACCGCAACGATAGTGTCTTCGTTGCCATTGCCGGTGGCGGTGTTGACCACAGGTGCATCGTTCACCGACGCGACGTTCACAGTCAGGGACTGGGTCGTGGTTGCCGATTGGCCGGTGATCTCAGTCGAGGTCGAGCTCACTTGCAGCGTGATCGAACCGTTGAAGTCAGCCGGTGGTGTCAGGGTCAGCTTGGTCAGGTCCCAGCCATCGATGATGACTTTGCCGTCGCCGGTCGGGATCGAGGTGTAGCTGTTTTTGCCATCGGTCAGCACTGCGCCAACCGGGATACCGCCCACGGTCAGGCCGCTCAGGCTTTCCGAACCGTCGGTGTCGACCAGTGCAGTGCCGACGCTGATCTTGATTGCGGTGTCTTCATCGCCCTGGGCGGTGGTGACGGTAACGATCGGAGCATCAGCCACTGGCGTGACATTGATCGTGCCAGTTGCCGGGGTGCCGGCTGGCAGGTTCTGGTTGTCGACAGCGGTGTAAGTGAAGCTGGTATCACCTGCCCAGTTTGCGTCTGGCTTGAAGTAGATCGTCGCGCCGTTGTTGCTGGCGGCGATGTTGGTCAAGTTGGTCAGCGGCTGAGTACCGGCGGCGTCCGAGTAGAACGTGCCGTGTGCAGGCGCACTGACCAGGTTGAAGTGGCCAATGGTGCCGTCGACATCGGAGCCAGACAGCTTGACCGCGATGGTGGTGTCTTCCTTGCCTGCACCCGAAGCGGCGTTGACTACCGGCGCATCGTTCACGGAAATGACATTGATCTGGCTGTCGTGAACGACGGTCAGGTTGTTGGTGCCGTTGGCATCAGCGTCGGTCACAGCGATGGTCACGCCGCGTGGCGCAGTGCTCGGGTTCTCGCTGTTGTCGGCGTAAGTAATCGACTTGATCAGGGTTTCATAATTGGCAACCGAAGCCTTGCCGGTCAGGTCGATGACGATATTGCCGTTGGCGTCGTTGCTAAGGGTGTACTTGATGCCCAGGCTCGTGTCGCCAGAGGTACCACCTTTGTAGTACTGCGAAACGATCAGGTCTTCAGCCTGAATACCGGTCAGCGTGATCTTCGCGCTGCTCAGTTGAGTGCTGTCGACGTCGCTGATGCTGAGGTTATTGACTATCGCGATCGGTGCACCGTTTTCGGTGTACGAGGTGCTGTCGAAGTTGACCACTGGCGCATCGTTGACCGGCCCGACGGTGACAGTCAGGGGCACGGTCGTGGTTGCCGATTGACCGGTGATCTCAGTCGAGGTCGAGCTCACTTGCAGGTTGATCGAACCGTTGAAGTCTTTTGGCGGTGTGATCGTCAGGTTGGTCAAATCCCAACCATTAATGTAGACCGCGCCGTCGCCTGTCGGAATCGAGGTGTAGCTGTGGGTGCCGTCCGTCAGCACGGCGCCGACCGGAATGCCGGACACCACGAATGGGCCCAGGGATTCGGAGCCATCGGTGTCGACCAGCGCGGTGCTTACGTTCAGCTTGATCGCCGAATCTTCGGCGCCCTGGGCGTTGCTGACGGTAACGATCGGCGCATCAGCCACCGGCGTGACATTGATCGTGCCAGTTGCCGTGTTGCCGGCTGGCAGGTTCTGGTTGTCGACAGCGGTGTAAGTGAAGTTGGTGTCGCCTGCCCAGCTCGCGTCTGGCTTGAAGTAGATCGTCGCTCCGTTGTTGCTGGCGGCGATGTTGGTCAAGTTGGTCAGCGGCTGGGTGCCGGCGGCGTCCGAGTAGAACGTACCGTGTGCAGGCGCACTGACCAGGTTGAAGTGGCCAATGGTGCCGTCGACGTCAGAGCCAGTCAGCTTGACGGCGATGGTGGTGTCTTCGTTGCCAGCACCCGACGCTGTGTTAACGGTCGGTGCATCGTTGACCGCGGTCACGTCGATTTGACCGGTGGCGCTGCCCGACAGGTTGTTGGTGCCATTGGCATCAACGTCGGTCACTTCGATGGTCACGCCACGTGGGGCAGTGCTTGGGTTATCGCTGCTGTTGGCGTAGGTGATCGAGTTGATCAGCGTGGTGTAGTCGGCGATCGACGCCTTGCCGGTCAGGTCGATAACGATGTTGCCGTTGGCGTCGTTGCTCAGGTTGTAGCTGATGCCCAAGTCGGTGGTGCCGCTGTTGCCGCCCTTGTAGTACTGGGAAACGATCAGGTCTTCAGCCTGAATGCCGGTCAGCGTGATCTTCGCGCTGCTCAGCTGAGCGCTGTCGACATCGCCGATCTGCAGATTGCTGACCAATGCCTGAGGTGCGCCGTTTTCGACGTAGTCAGGGTTGGTGAAGGTGACGGTCGGTGCGTCGTTGACCGGCCCGACGGTGACAGTCAGGGGAACAGTCGTGGTGGCCGATTGGCCGGTCAGCTCGGTGGAGGTCGAGCTCACTTGCAAGTTGATCGAACCGTTGAAGTCTTTCGGCGGCGTGATCGTCAGGTTGGTCAAATCCCAACCGTTGATGTAGACCGCGCCGTCGCCTGTCGGAATCGAGGTGTAGCTGTGGGTGCCGTCAGTCAGCACGGCGCCCACGGGAATACCGGACACCACGAACGGGCCCAGGGATTCCGAGCCATCGGTGTCGACCAGCGCGGTGCTCACGTTCAGCTTGATCGCGGAGTCTTCATTACCTTGTGCGTCGGCAACGGTGACGATCGGAGCATCGGCTACCGGCGTGACGTTGATGATGCCGTTCGCCGGCGCGCCCGCAGGCAGGTTTTGGTTGTCGACAGCGGTATAGGTGAAGCTGGTGTCACCGGCCCAGTTGGCATCCGGTTTGAAGTAGATCGTCGCGCTGTTGTTGCTGGCGGCGATGTTGCTGAGGTTGGTCAGCTCCTGGGTACCGGCGGCGTCGGCGTAGAACGTGCCGTGCTCGGCCATGGTGACCAGGTTGAAGTGGTCGATGGTGCCGTCGACATCAGCGCCGGTCAGCTTGACCGCAATGGCGGTGTCTTCGTCGCCCTGGCCCAGTGCCGCGTTCACGGTCGGGGCGTCGTTGACGGCAATCACGTTGATCTGGCCGTCGTGCACGGCGGTCAGGTTAGTGGTGCCGTTGGCGTCCAGGTCGGTGACGAAAATGCTCACGCCGCGCGGGACGGTGCTCGGGTTTTCGCTGTTGTCGGCGTACGTGAGCGACTTGATCAGGGTTTCATAGTTGGCGACCGAGGCATTGCCCGTCAGGTCGATGACGATGTTGCCGTTGGCGTCGTTGCTCAGGGTGTAGGTGATGCCCAGGTCGGTAACGCCAGTAGTGGCGCCTTTGTAGTACTGGGACACAACGAGGTCTTCAGCCTGGATACCGGTCAGCGTGATTTTCGCGCTGCTCAGCTGAGTGCTGTCGATGTCGGTGATGCTGAAGTTGTTGACCAGCGCGACCGGCGCACCGTTTTCGGTGTAGGTCGTGCTGTCGAAGTTGACCGCCGGGCCGTCGTTCACGGGCGTCACGTTGACGATCAGAGACTGCGTCGTGGTGGCCGCATCCTTGTTGGCGGCTTCGGTCGAGGTCGAGCTCACTTGCAGGGTGATCGGGCCGTTGAAGTCTTTCGGCGGGGTAATCGTCAGGTTGTTCAGGTCCCAACCGTCGATGTAGACAGCGCCGTCGCCTGTCGGAATCGAGGTATAGCTGTGGGTGCCGTCAGTCAGCACGGCGCCGACCGGAATGCCGGACACAACCAACGGGCCCAGGGACTCGGAGCCATCGGTGTCGACCAGTGCAGTGCTCAGCGTCAGCTTGATCGCCGTGTCTTCAGCGCCTTGGGCGTTGGCAACGGTGACGATCGGGGCATCGGCCACTGGCGTGACGTTGATAATGCCGTTGGCTGGCGTGCCGGCTGGCTGGCCCTGATTGTCGACAGCGGTGTAGGTGAAGCTGGTGTCGCCCGCCCAGTTGGCGTTCGGCTTGAAGTAGATGGTCGCGCCGTTGGCGGTGGCGGCGATGTTGCTGAGGTTGGTCAGCGCCTGGGTCCCGGCGGCATCGGCGTAGAACGTGCCGTTGGCTACCAGGCTGACCAGGTTGAAGTGATCGATGGTGCCGTCGACGTCAGCGCCGGTCAGCTTGACCGCGATGGTGGTGTCTTCGTCGCCTTTGCCCGATGCGTTGGTGACGGTCGGTGCATCGTTGACCGGGGTGATGTCGACTTCGCCGGTGGCGCTGCCCGTCAGGTTGTTGGTGCCGTGGGTGTCCACGTCAGTCACTTCGATCGTCACGCCGCGCGGGGTGGTGATCGGAGCGTCACTGCTGTTGGCGTAAGTGATCGAGTTGATCAGCGTGGTGTAGTCGGCGATCGAGGCGTTGCCGCTCAACTGAATGACAACGTTGCCGTTGGCGTCATTGCCCAGCGTGTAGCTGATGCCCGACGCCGTGGTGCCGGTGTTGCCGCCCTGGAAGGACGGCGAAGCGATCAGGTCTTCGGCCTGAACGCCAGTCACGGTGATCTTCGCGCCGCTCAACTGGCCGCCGTCGACGTCGCCGATCTGCAGGTTGTTGACCAGTGCCTGAGGTGCGCCGTTTTCGACGTAATCGGTGCTGGTGAACGAGACGGTCGGGGCGTCATTGACGGCAACGACGTGCACGATGCTGGTGGCCGGCACGGAATCGTTCTGGCCATCGTTGACGGTCACAGTAATGGTGCGGTCCGCGACGCTCGGGTCCTGGCTGCTGTTCTGGAAGGTGATCGACTTGATCACGGCTTCGTATTCGGCAGCGGTGGCGGCACCGGTCAGGGTCAGTACGATCTGGCCGTTGACGGTGGCGGTAGTGACCGCGATGTTCGCGTTCGGGCTGCCCACTACTAATGTGTCGGCGTCCTGAGCGTTGGTCAGGGTGACTTTCGCGCCTTGCAGGGTCGGGCTGTCGGCGTCAGTGACGGTCAACTGGTCGGCGATCGAAACGCCAGCCTGGCCTTCGGTGAACGTGGTTTCGCTGTTGGTGCCGTTACCGCCGCCATTCGGATCGACAACCGGCAGAGCGTCGTTGTCGATGATGGTGGTGGTGACGCTGCCATTGGTCGCGCTGGCAACGATGCTCTCGAAGTTGCCGCCGGTGATGGCGCCGATCGCCACGGTGACGTTTTCAACGCCTTCCGGGATCGTGTCATTAAGGGTGTTCAGGTCGAAGGTGACGCTGCTGCTGTTGGCAGGGATCTTCACGCTGACCACTTGCGTGTAGTCAGTGCCGTTGGATGCGGTGCCACTGTAGGTCAGATTGATCGTGACTTCGGTCTGCGCCGGGTTGCTCAACGTAATGGTGTACGTGGCGGCCTGGCCTTCAACCACCGACTGGGTGCCGGTGATACTGGCAACGGTGGTGTCGATGCTGTCGACGATCTGCACCACAGCCGGCGCCGTGTTAGGCACCAGGTTCTCAAAGTTGCCGCCGGTTGCGCCGGTAATCGTGGTGCTGATAACGGTGTTGGTGTTGTAGACGTCATTCGCTGGGGCCGCGACGACAACCGTACCGGTGGACTCGCCCGCACGGATGGTGATGGTCGAACCGTCGGACAAGGTGACGTTGACCGGGGTCTGTGCCGGGTTGGTCAGCGTAGCGGTGTAGGTGATCGAGGTGCCTTCGACAGACGTCGGCGCAGCGCTGAGGCTGACCGTGGTGGTGTCGATGGTGTCGGTGATGGTGGTCACCGCCGGGGTCGGATCGGTTGTCACGACCAGACCGCCACCGCCCGTTGTGCCGGTGATAGTGGTGCTGATAACGGAAGGGTCGATGTATGGCGTGTTGTTGTCAGCCAGTTGAACAGTGGTTGAGCCGGACGTGTCGCCGCCACGAATGACAATGGTCGAACCGTTGGACAGGGTGACCGTCAGGTCCGACGTCGGTGCCTGGGTGATGTTCGCCGTGTAGACCAGCGCGCCGCCGGCTTCGGTCAGCGTCTGGGTGGCGGTCAGTGTCAGGGTGCCCGTCGGCTGCGGCGCGACGGGGGTACCGCCGTTGTCGTTGCCGTTGTCGATCGCCAGGCCGTTGCTCAGCGTAGGCGGCGGCGTAGTCGTCGTCCCCAGCCCGTTGGTCGGGAAGCCGATGGTCGGATTCACTTCGCCCGCCGTCTCGGTGAGCATCACCACGCTGTGGCCGCCGCCTGCGTTGCCGCCGTCACCTGGCGCCGCTTGCGGACCCGCTGCAGTGGCTTCGAGGTCTTTGGTCGGGTCGGCGCCGGCCGCGATGGCCTGCTGCAGTTCGGCAACTGACGGTGCCGCTTGCGCGCTGGCTTCGGCAAGGTTGGTCGTGGACGCCGGTGCGTCGGCACTCCACTGGCTGTCACGGCCAATGTCCAGCTGACGGCCATCGGCAAGCTGCAGCGTGACTGCGCCTCCCGGGCCTGTCTCAAGCTGCTCGCCGGTGAACAACCGGTCACCCTCGATGAGCACACGACGAATCCCTTCCGGGGAAACTGCTACTACCTGGCCAACAATGCTTTTGACGATGGCAACAACACTGCTCATGGGGGTGACTCTCCGAAATTACCGTTCAGTTGGTATCCATCATGCCGACCGGCCTTAACTAACGCCGCTTCATTACTGGATGACGTAAAGATTCGCATTTGTTTCATTGCCAGATAACAAGTTAGGGAACTTATTAAGTTGCTCGTAATCTGGCGTCAATTTATTAACAGCAGGTCGGCACTGGAATTAACTTTCTGCCAAAGTATTGACCTATTCGGCGACATCCTAAACAATCGCTTCCGTAATGTCACATTGATATTTGATGAGATCGCGGATTTCTGCAGTGTGATCGCAAGCGCCCTTCAGAACACTCTCGAGACGATCACTTCAATGGCCATTTTTACGATGCGGCAGTGCGTATTGCTGCATTTTGAACAAGTACGTTCTCGGGAAATCACCAAAATGCGTAAGCACCTCTTCACTGCTGTACCCCTCATCCTTTGTGCCGGTTTCGTTCAGGCCCAGACGCTACAGTCCGCCATGCAGAAAGCCATGGACGAGCATCCCGAGGTGCAGGCCGGCATCAATGCCCGTATCGCCCAGGACTACGCACTCCGTGCTGCAAAGGGCGGCTACCTGCCGCGTGTCGATGTCACGGCGGGCTACGGCCGGGCC
This sequence comes from Pseudomonas sp. HP_12, assembly GCF_055283955.1. Taxonomy (NCBI): domain Bacteria; kingdom Pseudomonadati; phylum Pseudomonadota; class Gammaproteobacteria; order Pseudomonadales; family Pseudomonadaceae; genus Pseudomonas; species Pseudomonas sp. HP_12. The sequence goes on along the minus strand of NZ_JBTOQG010000056.1, from coordinate 47,595 downwards.
GGTTCCGATACGCCAAGCACCCGTGCCTCGACCGGTCGTCACGATTACCAGACGCTGGACCGTGGCGAGTCGCAAATCCGTCTTCAGCAAATGCTCTTTGATGGCTTCGCAACAAGTAACGAAGTTGCGCGTCAACAAGCCACCGCCAATTCCCGGGCATACTCGCTGTTAAATACAACCGAACGTACCGCGTTGACAGTTGCGCAGGTCTATCTCGATGTTCTTACTCAACGTGAAATGGTTCGGCTGGCCGAAGAAAACCTGAAGAGTCACGAACGTATTTACGACCAAATCAAACTGCGCACTTCCCGCGGTGTAGGTCGTATGGCCGATATGGACCAGGCCGATGCCCGTCTGGCACAGGCCCGTAACAACCTGATCACCGAACAAACCAACCTGGCCGACGCCCAGACCAACTACTTGAGTGCCGTTGGTCTGGAAGCTGACCAGCTGGAAGCGCCGTCGCCGTTCGCCATGATGCCTGCCGATCTGAACGAAGCCCGCCGCCAGATGCTCGAGAACAGCCCGGTGCTGCGCTCGGCCGAAGCCGACATCGTTGCCGCTGAAAAGCAGTACACCTCGGCGCAGTCCAATTACTACCCGCGTTTCGATGCAGAACTGGGCCGCAATGCCGATAACAACATTGGCGGCGACGAAGGCCACAACAATGGCTGGGAAGCCATGGTCCGCATGCGCTTCAACCTGTACGCCGGTGGCAGCAACAAGGCTGACCTGCAATCCAAGTCGTACCTGTCGAGTCAGGCCCTGGATATCCGCAACAACGCGCTGCGTCAGTTGAACGAAGAACTGGGCCTGGCCTGGAACGCCTACAACAACGCCAACGCCCAGGTGCCGATCGCTCAGCAGTACGTCGAGCGGGCCAACAGCGTGCGTACTTCGTACCAGCAGCAATTCAGTCTGGGAGAGCGTACCCTGCTCGACCTTCTCGACAGCGAGAACGAGTTGTTCACCGCGCAACAGCGTCTGGTGCAGCTGAAAAACCTGCAGACGTACACCCAGTACCGCATCAAGGCGGACATGGGCACATTGCTGAAGAGCCAGGGTGTCGTGGCGCCGATGGCATCGGTTGTGCAGAACGATGTGAAACCGACAGTTCAGCTGCCGGGCATGAACTGATTCTTGACGGAGTCAGGTTCTTTTAACCGTTAAGAAAGAGAGTGTCAGCGTGGACTTGGAATTACCTTCGGCTCAATTAGGTCATGATCCACGCAGCCAGCACGACGATCCGCTACTCGACGGGCTGTTGACACTCTGTGCCCTGCATCACAAACCGGCGAGCCGGGCCATGCTGACCACCGGTCTGCCATTGCCCGACCAGCGCCTGAGCCCGGATCTGCTGCCCCGCGCCGCAGCCCGGGCGGGTTTGCAGGGGCGTTTGCTGCAACGCAAACTCATCCAGATTCCCGAGATCGCATTACCCGCCTTGCTGCTCCTGAAAGACGGGCGCTCTGCCGTTCTGCTCGGTTGGGAGGGCCAATCGGCCCGCCTGCTGATCAGCGAAAGCAACGGCGGCGAAGTGCTGATCGAAACCGAAGCGCTGGCGCAGGATTACAGCGGTCGGGTGTTTTTCGCACAGCCGCAACATAAATTTGACGTGACCCAGGGCTCGCTCATCCCGCGCGCTCGTTCCTGGTTCAAGGACACCCTCAAGCTGTCTCGCTGGCTTTACGTCGACGCGATCGCTGCCAGCTTCGTGATCAACCTGATCGCGCTGGCTACCCCTCTTTTCGTGATGAACGTCTACGACCGCGTCGTGCCCAACCAGGCCACCGCCACACTGTGGGTGCTGGCGACCGGTATCTGTGGCGCGTTTCTGTTTGATCTTTTGCTCAAGGGCCTGCGCAGTCTGTGCCTGGACCTGGCCGGCAAGAAAACCGACCTGATCATTTCCGCCACGCTGTTCGAACGCATCGTCGGCATGGCGATGAAGTTTCGCCCGGCGCGGGTCGGCAGCTACGCCCAGAACATTCATGAGTTCCAGGGCATGCGTGACTTCCTCACGTCGCTGACCCTGACCAGCCTCATCGACCTGCCGTTCACGCTGATCATTCTGTTGGTGATCGCGCTGCTGGGCGGGCATCTGGTGTGGATTCCGATCATCGCCTTCCCGCTGGCGCTGGGCATCGGCCATTTCCTGCAAAAACCGCTGACCTCCACCCTTGAGCGCACCATGGCGCTGGGTGCCGAGCGTCAGTCGAGCCTGATCGAAACCCTCGCCGGCCTCGATGCGGTGAAGGTCAACAACGCCGAAAGCGAGCGTCAATACCAGTGGGAGCACACCATCGGTACGCTTAGCCGCCTGGAATTGCGCGTCAAAGTGCTTTCCGGTCTTGCCATGAACATCACCCTGCTGATCCAGCAACTGGCGGGCGTGGCGATGATCTGTTTCGGCGTTTACATGATCATGGACGGCGTCCTCAGCATGGGCGGCCTCGTGGCGTGCTACATGCTCAGCGGCCGCGCCCTTGGCCCGCTGGCGCAACTCTCCGGTCTGCTGACCCGTTATCAGCAAGCCAAAGTGACCATGGTCTCGGTCGATCAAATGATGGAGCTGCCTCAGGAACGTAACTTCGACGAGCGTCCCCTCAGCCGTCAGGTCCTGCAAGGCGCCATGGAATTCCGCAACCTTGAGTTCACTTACCCGAACCAGCAAAACCTGGCGCTGCGCAACATCAATCTGGTGATCCGCCCGGGCGAGAAGGTCGGCATCATTGGCCGTAGCGGGTCGGGGAAAAGCTCCCTGGCCAAACTGCTGGTCGGTTTGTATCAGCCTGATGAAGGCTCGTTGCTGGTGGATGGCGTCGACATTCGCCAGATCGACGTCAGCGAAGTGCGCCACAACATCGGCTACGTCGCCCAGGACATACAACTGTTGTCGGGCACGCTGCGCGACAACCTGATTTCCGGTGCGCGCTACGTGGACGACGAAATGGTGCTGCAGGCCGCTGAATTGGCCGGCGTGCACGAATTCGCCAGCCTGCATCCCCAGGGCTACGAGCTGCAAGTGGGTGAGCGCGGGCAGAATTTGTCCGGTGGTCAGCGGCAGAACGTTGCCCTGGCGCGGGCCTTGTTGCTCGATCCGCCGATCCTGTTGCTCGACGAACCCACCAGCGCCATGGACAACACCGGCGAAGAACGTTTGAAGCAGCGCCTGCACGGCGTTATCGAGAAAAAGACCGTGATTCTTGTGACACACCGAGCCTCGTTGCTCAGCCTGGTTGATCGCCTGGTGGTCATCGACCGCGGCCAGATCGTGGCCGACGGCCCGAAAGCCGCCGTTATGGAAGCGTTGAAAAAGGGGCAGATCAGTGTTGCTTAAGTCAGGTCAAAACTCCGGTGGCGGCATCTTCGGCTACTTCAAGGGCTCACCTTCGCTGGAAGGCCAGGCGCTGCCGGAAGTCAAAAAGGCATTGGTCGACGACGCCCCGCGCATCGTGCGGCTGACCATCTGGGCCGTGATTCTGTTCTTCGTCTTCTTGCTGGTCTGGGCCAACTACGCCGTGATCGATGAAGTGACGAAGGGCGAGGGCAAGGCCATTCCGTCGACCAAGATCCAGAAAATCCAGAACCTGGAAGGCGGCATCGTCGCGCAGATCTACGCCCACGACGGCCAGATCGTCGACGCCGGCGCCCCGCTGATTCGTCTCGACGACACGCGCTTTGCGTCCAACGTTGGCGAAACCGAGGCTGATCGGCTGGCCATGCAACTGCGCGTCGAGCGTCTGAGCGCCGAGGTCGATGACCGTCCGCTGAATATCAGCGCCGAAGCGCGCAAGCTGGTGCCGAATCAGGCAGCGAACGAAGAGTCGCTGTACAAAAGCCGCCGTCAGCAACTGGTGGATGAGATTGGTGGTTTGCAGCAGCAGTTGATTCAGCGTCAGCAGGAATTGCGTGAATTCGGCTCCAAGCAGGAGCAATACCGCAGCAGCCTGGCCCTTTTGCGCCAGGAGATCGGCATGTCCGAGCCGTTGGTGTCCCAAGGCGCCGTGTCGCCGGTGGACATCCTGCGGCTGAAACGCTCCGAGGTGGAAACCCGTGGTCAGCTGGATGGCACCACGCTGGCGATCCCTCGCGCACAAGCGGCGATTGCCGAAGTGCAGCGCAAGATCGATGAGACCCGTGGCAAATTTCGCAGCGACGCACTGACGCAGCTGAACGAAGCGCGTACCAATCTTTCGAAAGCGCAGTCGACGGCCAAGGGCCTTGAAGACCGCGTCAACCGCACGATGGTGACATCGCCGGTGCGCGGCGTGGTCAAACAGATGCTGGTCAACACCGTCGGCGGGGTTATTCAGCCGGGCAGCGACATCGCCGAAGTGGTGCCGCTGGATGACACCCTGCTGGTAGAAGCGCGCATTCGTCCGCAAGACATCGCCTTCCTGCACCCGGGGCAGGAAGCGATGATCAAGTTCACGGCCTATGACTACACGATCTATGGCGGGCTGAAAGGCAAGCTGGAGCAGATCGGCGCCGACACCATTCAGGACGAAGAGAAGAAGAACACCTTCTACGTGATCAAACTGCGCACCGACCGCAGCCACCTCGGCACTGATGAGCACCCGCTGCTGATCATCCCGGGCATGGTCGCCTCGGTGGACATCATCACCGGCAAGAAAACCATCCTGAGCTACCTGCTCAAACCCGTGCTGAAAGCCCGCGCCGAGGCACTGCACGAGCGTTGATGGCCGATGGTTGATGGCCGGTAGACTGGCCTCTTTCTTTGTAGGACCGGCTTCAGCCGGGAAGGCGTCGGGTGTGGCACCGCAAATGTAGGGTGTCCACGCGGGCCTCTTCCCGGCTAAAGCCGGTCCCACAGACTGACCGCGTGCTTTTTGTGGGACCATCTTTAGCCGGGAAAGCGTCAGGGCAGGCGCCATCACCTCCCGCGTTTGCTATCAATCCTCACCAGCCGCCCGCCTTCGAACCTCAAATACTGGTACATCCCGTTGCTCGGGCCGTAGATCCATTCCTGAACCTGCACCTGATCCACCTGGCGGTAGTGATTGACGGTTTCCTTGTAGCCGATGATGTCCTGGCTGACCGGTTGACCGCATTTCTGCTGCACTTCAAACATCCGGTCGCCCACGCTGATCAACTGGCTGCCGCAGCGCAACGTATCCGCCTGGGCAACGCCAGCCAGCGCTGTCACACCGAGAACCAACGCGATTCTCGTTATCGCATTTCTCAAAATCATTACTCGCTGTCGAGGTGAAGGGGGCTGATGACGCGGCCGTCCTTTTCCGGTTTGCCGAGGGTGGTGTCGATGAAATACACCCGCTCGTCTGCCAGTTGGCCCTTGTCCACCAAGTAGTCCTTGATGCTTCCGGCCCGCGCCTGACCAAGCTGACGCAGCAGCAGCGCGCTCGAACTCCAGGATTTGAGCACCGCCTCGCGCAGCTTGTTCTGACGCTCTTCCTTGCCCAGATTCACCCATTCAGCCGGCGGCTGCTGTTTCAGGCGCGTGCGATAGATGCCCTCGAGCATCGGTGCCTTCTCGTCAGCAGGCACGGTCAGATCGCTCGCCTGCGCCGGCACCTTGTCGCCACGGCGCTGGAGAATCTTGTAGTACGTGCTCTGGTATTCGCGCTCCAGGCGTTGCTGGGCAATCAGCGGCCCGTCGCTCGCTTCAGCGCTGGTGCCTTCAATCTCCAGGCGCAACGCCGGACGCGCTTTCAATCCCGCCGCCAGCTTGTCCAGCGACGCCATGGCTTCAGGGCTCAACTCATCAACCCCTGGCGCGAAGGACACCGTGCCTAAATCCTCTGATCCGCCACCGCCGCTGATCAACCCGCCAATGAATTTGAACGGCGCCGCCGCAGCCTTCACCACCAGATTGCGCAGGGTCTGCCAGACAATCGGCATCACGCTGAACTGCGGATTGTTGAGATCGCCCGTTACGGGCAGCTCGATGGAAATCTTGCCATCGGTATCCTTGAGCAGGGCGATCGCCAGTTTCAGCGGCAGATTCACCGCGTCCGGACTGTCGACCTTCTCGCCCAGTTGCAGCTGCTCGACCACCACCTTGTTCTCGGCTTTCAGCTGGCCTTTGGTGATCAGGTAATGCAGGTCCAGATTCAAACGCCCCTTGCGGATGCGATACCCGGCGAACTTGCCGGAATAGGGCGTCAACGTGGTCAGTTCCACGCGCTTGAAGCTCGTCGCGATGTCCAGACTCGCCATCGGGTTGAACGGGTTCAGCGCGCCCTTGATGGTTACCGGCGCATAGCGATCCACCTTGCCGTTGATGTTCACCGTCGCCGGTTTGTCCTGGCGGTTATCCAGCGTGCCGATCTTGCCGTTGAGTTGCTGAACAGCCGTAGCGAAATTCGGCGTAAGGCTGAAGTCAGCGAAGTTGGCCGAGCCGTTGGTGATGTTCACTTCGCCAATGCGAATGCCCATCGGCTTTTCGCTGCTGGCGGCAGCTTTGGCTTTCGGCGCGGCAGGCGCTTGATCAGCAGGCTGAGGAATCAGCAGGTCATCGATATTAGTTGAGCGATCGTCGGCAATCATGAATCGGGCATAGGGCTGATCAATGTTGATCGTGGCGATGGTCAGGCTGTCGCCGAGCTGGAAATTCAGGCCCTCGACATTCAGCCGCTGCCATTTCACGAAGTCCCGCGACTTGAGGGTGTCGAGGGTGTGCAACTGGTCGACCTGCGCCTTGCCGGTAATGCCCAGCGCCAAGGGCTCGGTGCTTTTCAGGTCGACCGCCAGATCGCTGTTGAGCATGCCGCTCCGGACTTCCAGACGAATGAACGGCGTGACGTAGGACTGCGCGACACGCAGGTCGATATCGCGGGTGGTGACGTTGAGATTGGCGCGAACCGGCGCCAGATTCACCTCGCCCTCGGCGGTCAGCTTGCCTTGCTTGCCCACGCCGGTGTCGAGCTTGAGCTTGAAGGGTGATTTGTTGAGGCTGTCGAAGCCGGTCAGGTCCAGGTTCAGCGGACCAACGTCAATCGCAACAGGCTCTTTCGGCACCTTGTCGGCGAGGTGAATGCGGTAGTCGCGCAGCTGCGTATCGCGCAGCAACACCTGCCACGGCTTGCTCGCCGCCGCTGGGTTTGCGCTGGCGGTGGTTTCAGCGCTGCTCGCGGTGGCGGGCTGCTGTTTTTCAGCCTCAACCTTTTTCGCCTGCGCCTTAGAAGGCTGGCTGGCGAACAGCTTTTGCCAGTCCAGCTCACCGTCTGACTCACGCGTCGCCCAGGTTTCCAGGCCTTCGCTGCGAATCTTGCCGACGGTCACCAACTGCTTGGCCAGATCGATCGACGTCTCGCTCACGCTCAGTTTTTTCAGGCGAGCCAGCGGCCTGCCGTCCGGGGCGTCGATGGCAAAGGGCGCAACGCTCAGGGACGTGTTGTCCAGCAGCAGCTCGGTTTCCTTGGCCAGACTGAGTGTGTAGTGGGTGTTGAAATTGAGTACGCCGTCTTTGAGCACCAGCGGCAGGGCATCGCGAACGTAGGGCCACCAGACTTTCATCTTGCCGTCGGTGACTTTGAGCGTGCCTTCCGACGCGATCGGCACCAGACTGATGCGCCCGACCCAGTCGATCTGACCGCCTTCAGGCCCTGCGGCGACCAGGGTCATGTCGGCGTTGTCTTCCGGCAGTGTGCTGAGGTTTTTCAGCTCGAAATTCAGCGCGTCGTAGAGAAACTCAATCGGCTCGCTGGGCCGCATGTCCTGGAAATGCACGTAACCGTCGGCCAGCTTGATTTCGCCGATACGCAGCGGAAATGGCTTGCCTGGAGGTTCGTCTGGTTTTGCAGGTTCGCTTGCGGGCAGCTTGAACAGGCCGGCCAGATTGAGCGTGCCGTCCTTTGCGAACAGCAGCTCCGTCTTGGGTTTATCAAGTTCGACGGCCTTGAGGTGCAGGGCCTTGGTCCACAGGCTATCGATTTGCAGGTTGGCGTAAAGCCGTGCGAAACCGATTTGCTCCTTGCCCGGTGCCCCGATGTTCAGGCCCCAGAGGGTGACTTCCAGGCTGTAGGGATTGAGTTCGAGGCGGTCGAGCCTGGCCGGCACCGTGCTGTAATTGGCCAGTTGTTGATTGATGATTCGCAATGCAACGCCTGGCAGGATCAGAAACCCCAGCACGCTGTAAATGGCGAAGACGGCCAGCAGGGCGCCGATGGCGCGTTTCAATCCTTTGGGCATGTAGGTCGCCGACTCTCTCGATGGGAGGTCCTTGGAGTATGGCACGCCAATCTGGTTCCGAATCCAGTCGCTTCAATCCCTGTGGGAAATTTCCTCAGGCTCGTTTGAGCATCACAGCTGCAAGATCAATGTCTTGAGCGGGGGCTGTTGATCCTGTGACGGAAAGTCGGCGCCCGGGGTCAGCACCTGGCAGTCGCGCACGGGTCGGCCAATCTTGCTCGCGCAACGCAGCACTTGCTCGCGCCAATCGTCCAGGCTGACCTTCGCCAGGTTGTTGCAGCAGATCAGCACGCCATCTTCAGCGGTGGTCAGCAGAGCGGGTTTCAGCAGGCTTTGATAATCGCGCAGCAGGTCAACCGTGCCGAAGGCGCTCTTGGCCCAGGCCGGCGGATCCAGCAAGACCAGATCATACTGGCGTTGCTCAAGCCGGACGTAGCTCGGCAGTTTGTGGCCGCGACGGGAAGCGATGGGCAGCCCGGCCAGTTGGCGAATGGCCGGGAAGTAATCGGACTGGACGAACTGCATGGCCGGCAGTTGCGGATTGAGCAGGCCGTTCTCGCGCCCGACGGCCAGGTTGCCCTCGGCGAAATCCAGGTTGCACACCTCGCGCGCGCCACCCGCCGCTGCGCTCAGGCCGACGCCGCAGGTGTAGGCGAACAGATTGAGCACGCTCTTGCCGGCGGCATGTTGCTTGACCCAGCCGCGGGCGTTGCGCAGGTCGAGAAACAGCAATGGATCCTGCCCGGCATGACGACCGCGCACCCGGTAATTCAGGCCCCACTCGTGGCCGACCAGATCGGCCAGCGCAGCGTCGTCGGCTTTATAGATCGGGTCAGTCCGGTCAACGCGCGAGTTGCCCTGGGAGCGGTCGTTGTAGACCAGCATCAATTCAAGGCCCAGCCGCCCATTGACGGTGGCATGCAGCGCCAGCAGCGAATCGAGATCCAGGCTGTTGTGGAAACTCTGCACCAGCAGTTGCGGGCCGTAGCGGTCGACCGTCAGCCCGCTCGCGCCTTCCTGGCTGCCGTGGAACAGGCGATAACAGTCGGTGCCTTGGGCGTGCAGTTCCGCCAGCAGGGTTTGACGATTATCGAGGGCGACGCTGAGCGCCTGATTCAACGAAGACATGCTCGGCCTTGGGGCAGGAATGAGGGCGTGGGAGTTTATCAGCAAGGCCAATGCCGGTGTTGCCGCCTGTTCGCCAGCAAGCTTCTACGGACTTTCGCACTGCCCTCACTCCTACAGAAACTGAGGTGAATCAGTTCAACCTTGGGGTCTCAGATATGACGCATGTGCGAGCAAGCTCACCCCTACAAGGGGCGTCATCCCCCGGTTCCTGAACCGTTCCTGAAGACTTCTGCAAAACCCCCACACCCTCCGTGCTGGCGATTTACTCTCATAAAACCCGGGCGTATGCTTCGCCCGTTTTCAACCAATGCGGAGACCCACAGTGGGTACTTGTTCGAGTGACAGACGTCAGCCGGTGATGACGACCGGCCCATACTCGGCACGATAACGCGCAGTCTTTTTCACTGCCGCTATCTCGCCGACAACGTGAGAAGCGGCAGTGCCGGCGGACTCTGATCAGAGCCCGCTTTCCTGTCCTTTCCCTGACGCCCAATCCTGCGTGATGACCGACGCGTCTGTCGTTCGTCTGCGCATCGGACGCGCGCGGCTTTTGCTGCGCGGGCCAGCCTGCGGCGCCTGCTCATCACGAGCGCGGCGCCAGAGGTTTGCCGTACCTGCTCAAGGTTCCTGTGCTTTCAGCTCCAGCAGCCTTCAGTCCAGGGGACATAACCATGAAGTACACCCTCCTGAAAGAATTCCTCGCAGACTTCGTCCGCACCCGCAAACTCGGCCGGCACTTTCGTCGGCTGGCGACGCTCGACAGCGTGACCGACGCCACCGTCAGCCGCGAAGTGCCGCCCACCCTGGCGCAAACCCTGACCCGGGGCGCCAGCAGCGATGTGCCTGAATTGCTCGCGCGCCTGAGCAGCCACGCCGACGGCCTCACCGAAACCGAAGCGCAAAGGCTGCGCGAGCAACACGGCCTTAACGAAGTCGAGCATGAACAGCCGCTGCCATGGTGGGTGCACCTGTGGCACTGCTACAAAAACCCGTTCAACCTGCTACTGACCCTGCTGGCGTTCATCTCGTGGCTGACCGAAGACATGAAGGCCGCCACGGTGATTTTCTCCATGGTCGTGCTCTCCACACTGCTGCGTTTCTGGCAGGAGGCGCGCTCCAATCAGGCCGCCGACGCGCTGAAAGCGATGGTCAGCAACACCGCGACCGTCATGCGCCGCGCCGACAGCACGTTCGACGCGGCCGATAACGCAACGCAAAAACGAATCGAACTGCCGATCAAGCAACTGGTACCGGGCGACCTCATTGTGCTGTCTGCCGGCGACATGATCCCTGCGGACTGCCGCGTGCTGAGCGCCAAGGACCTGTTCGTCAGCCAGGCCGCCATGACCGGCGAATCCATGCCGGTGGAGAAATTCGCGCGGCGTCAGGACCTCGACACGGGTAACCCGCTTGACCTGGAAAACATTCTGTTTATGGGCACCAACGTGGTGTCCGGCGCGGCGACGGGCGTCATTCTGGCGACCGGCAACAACACTTATTTCGGCGCACTGGCGCAGCGGGTCAGCGCTACCGATCGTGCGCCGACCTCGTTTCAGGCCGGGGTCAACAAAGTCAGCTGGCTGCTGATCCGCTTCATGTTCGTGATGGCGCCTCTGGTGCTGTTCATCAACGGCTTCACCAAGGGCGACTGGATGGAAGCGCTGCTGTTCGCGCTGTCCATCGCGGTCGGCCTGACCCCGGAAATGCTGCCGATGATCGTCACCTCGACGCTGGCCAAGGGCGCGGTGTTCCTGTCGCGCAAGAAAGTCATCGTCAAGCGCCTCGACGCCATCCAGAACTTCGGCGCCATGGACGTGCTGTGCACCGACAAGACCGGCACGCTGACCCAGGACAAGATTTTTCTGGCACGGCATGTCGACGTCTGGGGCGATGAGTCCGACGACGTTCTGGAAATGGCCTACCTCAACAGCTACTACCAGACCGGTCTGAAAAACCTGCTGGACGTCGCGGTGCTGGAGCACGTCGAGATTCACCGCGAGCTGCAAGTCGGCACTGCGTTCAGCAAAGTCGATGAGGTCCCGTTCGACTTCAATCGCCGGCGCATGTCGGTGGTGGTGCAACAGCAGCGCGAACCGCATCTGTTGATCTGCAAAGGCGCGCTGGAAGAGGTGCTGAGCGTGTGCAACCGCGTGCGCCATGGCGATGCCGAAGAAGCGCTCACGCCTGAGCTGCTCGAGCGCATTCTGAACGTCACCGCTGCATTCAACGAAGAAGGCCTGCGCGTGGTGGCTGTGGCCGCGCGTCCTATGAAGGCGGGCCGCGACACCTACGGCCTGGCTGACGAAAGCGACCTGACCCTGATCGGCTATGTCGCGTTTCTCGATCCACCGAAGGAAAGCACGGCGCCGGCGCTTAAAGCGCTGGCCGAGCATGGCGTGGCGGTGAAAGTGCTGACCGGCGACAACGAGCGCGTCACCGCGAAGATCTGCCGCGAAGTCGGTCTGGAGCGTCAGGGCCTGCTGCTGGGTGGTGATATCGAGCGCATGAGCGACGCTGAGCTGGCGGTCGCGGTCGAAACGACCAATGTGTTCGCCAAGCTGACGCCTTCCCACAAGGAGCGCATCGTACGGCTGCTCAAGGCCAACGGGCATGTGGTGGGTTTCATGGGTGACGGCATTAACGACGCGCCTGCGCTGCGCACAGCCGACATTGGCATTTCCGTGGACACAGCGGTGGACATCGCCAAGGAAGCCGCCGACATCATTCTGCTGGAGAAGAGCCTGATGGTGCTGGAGGAGGGCGTGCTGGAAGGGCGCCGGACCTTCGCCAACATGCTCAAGTACATCAAGATGACGGCCAGTTCCAACTTCGGCAACGTGTTCTCGGTGCTGGTCGCCAGTGCGTTCATCCCGTTTCTGCCGATGCTGCCAATGCACCTGCTGGTGCAGAACCTGCTGTACGACATTTCCCAGATTGCCATTCCGTTCGATAACGTCGATGAGGAACTGCTGAAAAAACCTCAGCGTTGGCAGCCTGCGGATGTAGGACGCTTCATGCTGTTTTTCGGGCCGATCAGTTCGATCTTCGACATCACCACGTTTGCGGTGATGTGGTACGTGTTCGGCGCCAACACGCCAGAGCATCAGACGCTGTTTCAGTCGGGCTGGTTTGTCGTGGGCCTGCTGACGCAGACGCTGATCGTGCACATGATCCGCACGCCGAAAATCCCGTTCCTGCAAAGCCGCGCGGCGATGCCGTTGATGGTGATGACCGGGGTGATCATGGCCGTGGGCATCTTCCTGCCGATGGGCCCGCTGGCGCACTACTTCAAACTGCAGGCACTGCCACCGCTTTACTTCGCCATCCTGCCGCTGATCCTGATCGGCTACGTGGCGCTGACCCAGGCGGTGAAGGGGTTCTATCTCCGCAGGTTTGGCTGGCAGTGATGTGCATGTGACGCAGGTCCCACTGACTGACCACGTGCTTTTGTGGGACCGGCTTTAGCCGGGAATGCGTCAGGCGTCACACCGCGAAAGTGAGAGTGTTCACGCCGGCCTCTTCCCGGCTGAAGCCGGTCCCACTGACTGACCGCGGCGTTTAGTGGGACTGGTCCTACACTTGCGTCTCGGCCAGGCTGTTATGGCCGGGCCAACGCCAGCGCCACGCCTTGTCCGCCGCCAATGCACAGCGTCGCCAGGCCTTTCTTCGCGTCGCGCTTGATCATTTCGTGCAGCAGGGTCACCAGCACGCGGCAGCCCGACGCGCCGATCGGGTGGCCGATGGCAATGGCGCCGCCGTTGACGTTGACCTTGTCCATGTCCCAGCCCAGTTCCTTGCCAACCGACAATGACTGGGCGGCGAAGGCTTCGTTGGCTTCGATCAGATCGAGCTCCTCCAGCGACCAACCCGCCTTGTCCAGGCAGCGGCGGGTTGCGCTCACCGGGCCGATGCCCATGATCGCCGGGTCAACACCCGCGTTCGCGTAAGCCGCAATCCGCGCCAGCACCGGCAAGCCCAGTTCTTCCGCTTTGCGGGCGCTCATCAGAATGACCGCCGCCGCACCGTCGTTCAGCGATGACGCATTGCCTGCCGTGACCGAGCCGTCCTTTTTGAACGCCGGCTTGAGCTTGCCCAGTGATTCAGCAGTGGTCCCCGCACGTGGCTGCTCGTCGATGCTGAAAGAGAGCGGATCGCCTTTGCGCTGAGGAATCAGGACCGGGGTGATTTCATCCACGAAGCGCCCGGCCTCGATGGCAGCCGCGGCTTTCTGTTGCGACGCAGCAGCAAACGCATCTTGCGCCTCACGGCTGATATCGTATTTCTCGGCCAGGTTCTCGGCAGTGATGCCCATGTGGTAATCGTTGAAAGCGTCCCACAGACCGTCGCTGATCATCGTGTCGACCATCGTCGCGTGGCCCATGCGCAGACCGGTTCTCGCGCCCGGCATCACATAGTTCGACAGGCTCATGTTTTCCTGTCCGCCAGCGATGATCACCTCCGCGTCGCCGCAACGAATCGCCTGGGCCCCCAGATGCAGCGCCTTGAGGCCCGAACCGCAGACCTTGTTCAGCGTCATGGCGGGCACTGTGAACGGCAAGCCCGCCTTGATCGCAGCCTGACGTGCAGGATTCTGCCCGGCACCCGCCGTCAGCACCTGGCCCATGATCACCTCATCGACCTGCGCACCGTCCAGACCGGTCTGCGCCAGCAGTTGACGGATAACGGTAGCGCCGAGATCCACTGCAGGAATATGCGCCAATGAACCCTGGAAACTGCCCACCGCGGTGCGGGTAGCGGCAACGATTACGACGTCTTGCATGGTGCGAATCCTCTGTGGTGTGCGACGCGGCGCCGGCTCGGGCTTGAAAAGGTGAAGAAAACAGCGCGGTCAGCCGGATCAAGGGAGAGCATGGTTGCATGAATGACGATGATAATTTAAGCCCTTTGTCGCCCGGATGCTGCTGCGATGGCGATCAAACGCCCCCCATCCCTGGACCGGTCTGCGGATGGCTCCTACGGAAACATATGACAGGAAGTGTCTCAGGTTCCGACGCAAACCCGGGAAGCGGCTGATTTTTGTCGAGTGTGAAGGCAGGGACAATCGCCGGCCATTTCAGCGTCCATTTCCCAGGAGCCCCCCTTTGCCAAACGACAATCATGGCGATCAAAGCGGCGACCACAGTCTGAACGTCGGCGTCGGCGACTTTCGTGGCGCCAACGTGAACATCAGTCACAACGAACGCCCCACCTTCACACCCGAGCAATTGCACATTGAGCGCCATCCGGCGTTTGGCGGGCGCAGCCTCGACAGCCGCAACGTCTCTGTCTTTGGGTATATCACGGGAATCGCCAGCCTGATCGGGCTGTACTTCACCCTGTTCCAGCCGCCATTGGGCGGGCAGAGCTCGTGGTCAACATTGTTCATGTTTTCATTCATCGTTGCGGTGATGGCCGCCGCACTGTCAGCCTTGCTCCGTCGACGCAAGTTCGAGCATTTCTTCGGCTGCGGGCACTATCTGGAGATCAGCAAGACCGGACGGCTACGGGTTAATCGTCTGACTGCGCAATGTCCCTGGTGCGGATCGTTGATGCACTTGCGGCGCGTCGGCCCGAAGGAAGGGCCGCGTGACGATCAGTTCCTCTGCGTGCGCAATCCGGCGCAGCACACCGTTCAACTCGACCCGACGGTGCTTCCCGACATAGAAGACTGAGAAGCCTAAATGCACGAAACCCGCTGCCTCTTGCGAGAGAGCGGGTTTCGAGGGTGTTACAGGACGGCAGATCAGCCGCGGTGACGACCGCGGAAGTAATTGATCAGGCCCTGGGTCGAAGCGTCTTCAGCGACAGTTTCGTCGGTGCCGACAAGGCGGCTGTAAACGCCTTTGCCCAGCTCCTTGCCCAGTTCAACGCCCCATTGGTCGAAGGCATTCGTGCCCCAGACTACGCTTTGCACGAACACTTTATGCTCGTACATCGCGACCAGCGCGCCCAGGCGGCGAGGGCTGATGCGCTCGACCACAATGGTGTTGCTCGGACGATTGCCCGGAATGACCTTATGCGGCGCGACGCGCTGCACTTCGTCTTCCGGTACGCCCTTAGCGCGCAGTTCTGCCTCGGCTTCGGGGCGGGTTTTACCCTGCATCAAAGCCTGGCTCTGGGACAGGCAGTTGGCGTACAGCCATTGGTGGTGGTCCGACACCGGGTTGAAGCTGACGATCGGCACAATGAAGTCGGCCGGGATCATTTGCGTGCCCTGGTGCAGCAACTGGTGGTATGCATGCTGGCCGTTCGCACCAACGCCGCCCCAGATGACCGGGCCCGTGTCAGTTTTGACCGGCACGCCGTCCTGGCGAACGCTCTTGCCGTTGGATTCCATGTCCAGCTGTTGCAGGTGCTTGGTGATGTTGCGCAGGTAATGGTCGTACGGCAGGATCGCGTGACTTTGCGCGCCCCAGAAATTGCCATACCAGATACCCAGCAAGCCCAGCAGCACCGGCATGTTCTCTTCGAACTCGGCGTTCTGGAAATGCTGATCCATGGTGTAAGCACCGGACAACAGCTCCTTGAAATTGGACATGCCGATCGCCAGCGCAATAGGCAGGCCAATGGCCGACCACAGCGAGTAACGGCCGCCGACCCAGTCCCACATCGGGAAGATGTTTTCTTCACGAATCCCGAACGCAACCGCCGCGGCGTTGTTGCTCGACACCGCGATGAAGTGACGATACAGCTCGGCTTCGGACCCACCCTGGGCGAGGTACCAGGCGCGGGCAGCGGTGGCGTTCTTCAGGGTTTCGAGGGTGGTGAAGGTCTTGGACGACACGATGAACAGCGTGGTTTCGGCGCGCAGCTTCTGAGTCAGCTCGTGCAGCTCGGTGCCGTCGATGTTCGCCAGATAATGGCAGCGAACGCCTTTCTGCGCGTACGACAACAGCGCTTCGGACACCAGCTCAGGGCCCAGGAACGAGCCGCCGATGCCGATATTGACCACATCGGTGATCGGCTTTTCGGTGTAGCCGCGCCACAGGCCGTCGTGGATGCGCCCGACCAGATCAGTGATCTGGTTCAGCACCTTGTGCACTTCCGGCATCACGTTGACGCCATTGACCAGCAGCTTGTCGCCCACCGGACGACGCAGGGCGGTGTGCAGCGCAGGGCGACCTTCAGAAGCGTTGACCAGCTCGCCGTCGTACTGCGCCTTGATGGCGTCTTTCAGGCCAACTTCATTGGCCAGATTGACCAGCAACTGACGGGTCTCGGCAGTGATCAGGTTCTTCGAGTAGTCGAGAAACAGACCGGCACTGCTGAGCGTGAATTCGTCGAAACGCTTGGGGTCTGCGTTGAATGCTTCGCGCATGCTGAAATTTTGCATCGCTTGGCGGTGATCTTTGAGCGCCTGCCAGGCGGGCAGGGTAGTGACGTCATGAGGAGTGCGGTAGTACGCCATCGCTGCGGGTTTCCTTGTACTTGAACTGCCTTTTGGACACTGAAAAGCAGGATTGGACATGAATTCGTGGACGCATCAGAGACTAGTCCCCGGCAACGCCGATGTCTGCGCCTTGCTTTACCTTTGCTCGGTACTTTTTCTCACGGAGTAGAGTTGCTGGTCTGACACGAACTGTATCGGTATGGCATTGCGGGTGTGGCTAAGTTCATCGCCAGGGTCCTGGAAAGGCCGAGGCCTGCGCTTCACACTCGGTTTCGCGCAGTGAGCATAGGCGCAGATGGTCATCCGATCACGTGACTTTTGCTTTACACGTGACCGGATGCGTTCTTCAGCCGGGCGGGCAGGTTATTCCCTGACCAGATGCAGGTTGTCGATCAGGCGCGTCTTGCCCATGAACGCCGCGCCCAGCACCACCAGATCATGATCATCCGGGGTCGCAGGACGCAGGCTGACTGCGTTGCGAATCTCCAGGTAATCAGGACGGAAGCCCGCGGCTTCCAGGGCTTTGACGCCATCGCCGATCAACTGCTGATGATCCTGTTCGCCATTCTGCAATGCCGTGCCGATCTGTTTGATCACGCGGTACAACGCAGGCGCTGCAGCGCGCTGGTCTTCAGTCAGGTAGCCATTGCGCGACGACAGGGCCAGGCCATCGGCGGCACGCACGGTGGGTTCGCCGATGATTTGAATGGGCATGTTCAGGTCACGCACCAGCGCATTGACGACGGCCAGTTGCTGGAAATCCTTCTGACCGAAAATCGCGATGTCCGGCTGCACCATGTTGAAAAGCTTGCTGACCACCGTCGAAACGCCGTCGAAGTGACCGGGACGGCTGCCGCCACACAGGCCTTCGGACACCACCGGCACCCGCACGATGGTCTGATCAGCCATGCCATGGGGGTACATTTCATCGACCGTCGGCGTGAACAGCAGGTGGCAGCCGGCCTGAAGCAGTTGTTCCTGATCGGCGGCGAGAGTGCGCGGGTACGACGCAAGGTCTTCGGTGGGACCAAATTGAAGCGGGTTGACGAAGATGCTGGCGATCACGAAATCAGCCCGTTGAACGGCTTTAGTGACCAGGGCGATATGGCCGCTGTGCAGGTTGCCCATGGTGGGCACCAGGGCGATGCGCTTGCCTTCGCTGCGTGCGCGGGCAACGACGGCGCGCAACTCGCGAACGGTTTTGACTGTGTTCATGCCGAGAATCCGTGTTCTGGAGCGGGGAAGCTGACGTCCTTGACCGCGCTGACATACGCGCCAATCGCTGACTGAATGTCCGGCTGACCGGCCATGAAATTCTTCACGAACTTGGGCACGCGGCCGGTGATCGACAGCCCTAGCATGTCATGAAGCACCAGCACCTGACCGTCTGTGGCGCTGCCGGCGCCAATACCGATCACCGGAATCTTCACGGCGTGGGTGATTTCCTGGGCCAGTTCGCTCGGCACGCATTCCAGCAGAATCATCGCGGCGCCGGCCTGCTCAAGGGTAATCGCGTCGGCCCGCATTTGCCGCGCCTGCGACTCCAGACGACCCTGCACTTTATAGCCGCCCAGCACGTTGACCGCCTGAGGCGTAAGGCCCATGTGCGCACACACCGGAACGCCGCGCTCGGCCAGCAGCCGGATCGAGTCGGCAAGCCACGCCGCGCCTTCGATCTTGACCATGTGCGCACCCGCTTGCATCAGCGTGGCGCTGTTGGCAAAGGTCTGCTCGGGGGTGGCGTAGGACATGAACGGCAGATCCACCAGAATCAGCGCGCCCTGGTTGCCGCGTTTGACGCCGGCCACGTGGTACGCCATTTCAGCGGTGGTGACGGGCAGCGTGCTGTCGTGGCCCTGAAGGACCATGCCCAGCGAGTCGCCGACCAGCAGCACTTCCACGCCGGCCTGGCTGGCGGTGTGGGCAAAAGTCGCGTCGTAGCAGGTCAGCATGGTGATTTTTTCACCTTTCTGCTTCAGAGCCAGCAGGGACGTAACGGTGATATCGGGCATGGAAAGTCCTCATTCAGGCGCTGTGAATACTGCGGCGAGCAACGCGTGATTCATCTTGGGAGGCAGGCACATCGTCGTTTCGCGATGTTTGCAACGGCCTGATCCGCGCCTTGTGGCCGGTCGCCCGGCTTTGGGACGCTTATCTTCGTGAGGAGGGGGCGGGAAGTCAATTCCGGGTGTTACCGGTTTGAACGTACCTGCAGAAAGGCGTCAGCTCGGCAATCGCTCCAGGCCTTCGAACGGGCACTGAGCAAGCAAATCATTCAGCGCGCGGCCATCGGCGAAGGTGATCCCCGGCGCCAGCTCGGCCAGTGGGTACAGCACAAACGCGCGCACCTGCATCTGGTAGTGCGGCACCTTCAGGCGCGGCTCATCAATGAGGCGATCGCCGAACAGCAAGATGTCGAGGTCCAGCGTGCGCGGCCCCCAGCGTTCGAGGCGTTCGCGGCCCTGATCGTTTTCGATGCCCTGCAAGGCATCAAGCAGCGTGAGAGGGGGAAGCGAGGTGTCGAGCGCCGCGACCGCATTGGTGTAACGCGGCTGACCCGGCAACAGCGAGTCGCTGACATAAAAGGAGGAAACGCCTGACAGACTGCTCTGCGGTAACAGGCCCATAGCCTTGATCGCTTCTCGCAACTGTTCGGCAGGGTCGGCCAGGTTGCTACCGAGGCCGATGTAAACGCGCTCGATCATCGGGTGTTATTCCGCCCCGTCGACGCCGGCGCGTTTGCGCTTGCCGCTGCTGCTGCTGCGACGGCGTTTGCGCGGAGCCTGGCCGGTGGCGTCTGGCTTGCTGCCCAGGTCACGAATCATGTCGCGGCGTTCGGAGTCGTTGGCGTCCTGATAATCCGTCCACCATTCACCCAGCCCGTCGGTTTCTTCGCCGGCCAGTTCACGCAGCAACAGAAAATCGTAGCCGGCACGGAACCGCGGGTTTTCCAGCAGCAGGTCGGCGCGTTTGCCCGAACGGCGCGGCAGACGTTCCTGCATGTCCCAGATCTCGCGGATCGGCATGGTGAAGCGTTTCGGAATCGCGATCCGCTGGCACTGTTCGGTGATCAGTTCGTGGGCCGCTTCCTGCATGGCCGGGATCGGCGGCATACCGCGCTCTTGCAGACGCAGCACGCGAGCGGGCAGGGCAGGCCACAGCAATGCGGCAAACAGGAACGCCGGAGTGACCGGTTTGTTCTGCTTGATGCGCAGATCGGTGTTGGCCAGCGCTTCGCTGATCAGCGTGTGGGTATAGGTCGGATTGTATTCGAGCGCTTTGGAGCTGGCCGGAAACAGGGGCTCGAACAATTCGAGATCGACGAGCATCTCGAACGTCGCTTCGGCGTAACCCGAGAGGAACAGCTTCAGGACTTCTTCAAACAGACGCGCCGAAGGGATGTCGCGCAGCATGGGCGCCAGCGGGCGGATAGGCGTGGCGCTGTGCTTCTCGATACCGAAATCCAGCTTGGCGGCGAAACGCACGGCCCGCAGCATGCGCACCGGGTCTTCCTTATAACGCTGCTGCGGATCACCGATCAGACGAATCAGGCGATTGCGGATGTCGTGCACACCATTGGCGTAATCGAGGACGCGCTCGGTGACCGGATCGTAATACAGGGCGTTGATCGTGAAGTCGCGACGCTGGGCGTCGTCTTCGAGGGTGCCGTAGACGTTGTCACGCAGAATGCGCCCGCTCTCGTTGCGTGAAGACTGGTTGCTGTCTTCGTCTTCGTCGTCGATCGGGTGATTGGCGCGGAACGTCGCGACTTCAATGATTTCACGGCCGAAGTGGATATGAACCAATTTGAAGCGGCGGCCGATGATGCGGGCGTTGCGAAACTCGGCGCGGATCTGCTCGGGCGTGGCACTGGTGGCGACGTCGAAATCCTTTGGCGTGATGCCGAGCATCATGTCGCGGACGCAACCGCCGACCAGATAGGCCTGGTAGCCAGCGGTCTGCAGGCGCTCGACGATGTTCACCGCATAGCGGCTGAATTGATTGCGTTGCAACGAATGCTGGCTGCTGCTGAGCACTTCAGGCGTTGTGCGCACATGTTGCTGCGGCTTGCGCAGTGGGGAACGGAATGACTGGAACAGCTTCTTCAGCATGGGAGGCACTGTTTGAAGGAATATTCGGCCAATTTCGAAGAGTGACCGCACGATGGGCGGGGATTCTAGCATTTAGTCGGGGGATGGTGTAGGAGGCAGCGCGATGGGTGCGTGCGGGTACTGAATGCGCTGCGTGGCGCGGGGTGTCGAGCGGGGGGAGTGTTTAGTGCAGATGCTACTGGGGGAGCCGAAGCTCCCCCAAAGTGCGTGCTCTTATTTTTATTGTCTGATGGGCTTTTTATTTTTGTTGACCGCCCAATTCACGGCTTTCGCCTGTGAAACCTCCCAATCGGGAGTCAAGAGCAAACGGATTGCTTTGGTCGCTGTGCGGCAGTGATCTATCGATCCAACCAGTTCAGGCTCTACCTAAGGGTAGTTTTTGTTGTTCTCGGCCTGGTTGCGGGACAAGTCCCAAATGCAACGCCTCTCCAAAAGAATCAGTTAGCTGCGCCTCCGCCGTGTTGTTCTTGTTATGCGTGAGTCGATTCGTCTTGTTTTTATTATGTTGGTGTTTCAGGTGACTGATTTTTGTTGTTCTTGTACGAATACCTATAGCAGTACCTGTGCCAACTTTCGAAAAACGAGCTGCAGGCCTTTGAATCCAGGGGTGTGGCAAATTGACGCTATTTTGCGCAGGCGAAAAAAAACCGGGGGTTCGTTACCGTACGCCCCGGTTTTGTTACGCCACCGTTTTTGAGGTAACAGTTTTTTCACATTCCCCGTAACCCGCGTGCCAGAGCCCGCGCAGGGACGGACTCACGTTTCGCTGGCCACTCCGGTCTTGCGCCGCGGGATGCCCAGGCGTTGGCGACGCTCCCACAGGCACTTGCGGCTGACGCCCAGCTTGCGGGCCAGCTCGGTTTCGGTCATGTGGTCCTGATGCTCCAGGACGAAGTGCTGGAAATAGTCCTCCAGCGACAAGTCCTCGGTTGGCTCGCCGGCGGTGGAACTAGACGAGCCAGACGTTTGCGGGGCAAGGCCGATGAACTCGTTGACGTCGAGATCGCTCAGCTCGATATCGATGCCCAACAGCTCCGCGGAAATGTCCGGGCTTTCGCACAGGATCACTGCGCGCTCGACCGCATTCTCCAGTTCCCGCACGTTGCCTGGCCACGAGTAGTGCCGAATCGCCTGCTCGGCGTCCGGTGCGAAACGCAGGTCGTTGCGGCCGGCCTTGAGGCTTTGCCGCGCCAGAAACGCATTGGCGATCTCGTTGACGTCCGCACCGCGTTCACGCAATGCGGGCAGCTTCAGCGCGATCACGTGAAGGCGGTAGTACAAGTCCTCGCGGAACTGGCCGACTTTGGCCAGGCTCTTGAGGTCTCGGTGAGTCGCTGCAATCAGGCGCACGTCGACTTTCTGCGACTGCACCGAGCCCACGCGGCGAATTTCGCCTTCCTGCAGGACGCGCAGGAGTCTCGCCTGAGCTTCCAAGGGCAGCTCGCCGATCTCATCGAGGAAGAGAGTGCCGCCATCCGCCGCTTCGACCAGACCGGCACGCCCGGCGCTGGCACCGGTGAAGGCGCCTTTTTCGTGGCCAAACAGTTCGGATTCGATAAGGGATTCAGGGATCGCCGCACAGTTGACCGAAATCATCGGGGCCTTGGCGCGACGGGAAAGGTTATGCAGCGCGCGGGCCACCAGTTCCTTGCCCGTACCGGACTCGCCCTGAATCAGCACGTTCGAGTCGGTCGGCGCGACTTTGCGTATCTTGCTGTACATGTCCTGCATCGGCGGGCAGGAGCCGATGATGCCGATCTCGCCATTGCTGTTGTCCGGACCGGACTTGTCGCCCGTCGCAGTTTTTGCGGTGGCGGCGCGTTCGGCCTGCATGCTTTGCAGCGTCTGGCGATCACGCAGAATGCGTGAGACGGCCTGAAGCATTTCGTCGTGGTCGAAAGGCTTGGCGATGTAATCCACCGCGCCCATTTTCATCGAGTCCACGGCCGAGCGCAGGCTGGCGTAACTGGTCATGATCAGCACCGGCTTGCCTTGGCCGAGCTTGATCAGCTCTGTGCCGGGTGCGCCGGGCAGACGTAAGTCGCTGACGATCAGGTCAAACGAAGGGATGCTGAAACGTTCCTGAGCTTCCTGCACGGATCCGGCTTCGCTGACCTGGTACTGATTACGTTCCAACAGTCGACGCAGGGCGGAGCGGATGATGGTTTCGTCTTCCACGATCAAAATGTGAGGCATTGATTCGGTTCTCTCGACGGTCTCAGTTCACGGCGGACGTCGCTTCGACATGTCGCGGTAAGGTCACCCGAATTCGGGTTCCGCGTTGGTGCTCGGGGTCAGCCGGGCTGTCGATGGTGATTTGTCCATAATGCTCTTCAACGATGGAATAGACCAGCGCGAGCCCCAGTCCTGTTCCTTCGCCCGGATCCTTGGTGGTGAAGAAAGGTTCGAACAAGCGGTCCATGATGGCTTTCGGAATGCCGCTGCCTTCGTCTTCCACGATCAGGTCGACCGTGTGTTCGGAAGCCTCGCTTTTCACCCGTACCGCACTGCCGGCGGGCGATGCGTCGCGGGCGTTTGACAGCAGGTTGATCAACACCTGTGCGAGCCGCTGCGGATCACCGTCCACCCAGTGGTTCGGGTTGCACAGGTTATAGAACTGCACTTCGAAATTGCGCCGGTTCAACGCCAGCAGACCAATGGCATCCTGCGCCACCTCTGCCAGGCACACCGGTTCGTCAGCATGTTGATGCCCGCCGGCGTGGGCGAAGCTCATCAGCGACTGCACGATGCGGGAAACGCGTTTGGTCTGCTCGATGATCTGGCTGCTGATTTCCGTCAACTCGGCGTCTTCTTCGCGTTCTTCGCGCAGGTTCTGCGCCAGGCAGGCGATGCCGGTGATCGGGTTGCCGATTTCGTGGGCAACGCCGGCAGCCAGTCGACCAATGCTCGCAAGACGCTCGGAGTGCACCAGTTTGTCTTCCAGCATCTGCGTATCAGTCAGGTCTTCGACCAGAATCACCAGCCCGCTGTTGCCCGGCGCAAGCGGCTCATCAATGGCCGCCTTGTGCAGGTTGAGCCAGCGAGTCTGACCGTCGAGGCCCAGGCGCTGCTTATGCAAGTGCTCGTCCGGGACATTGATGAACCCCAGCAGCAGCTGCTTCCAGGGATCAACGATGGTTTCGAGCCGTGACCCGACAACGCGCTGAGCGCCGATACCGGTCAGCTCTTCCATAGCCTTGTTCCACATCAGGATCTCCTGATCCTTGGCCAGGGAGCACACGCCCATCGGCAGCTCTTGCAGGGTCTGGCGGTGATAACGGCGCAGGGCGTCGAGCTCGGCAGCCAGGCCGGTGAGGCGGGAGTGGTAATCCTCAAGGCGGCTTTCGATGAAGTGAATATCCTCGGTGACATAGTTCTCACTGCCGGACTTGTAAGGCAGAAACGTCTCAACCATGTCCTGCGCCACACTTGGCCCCATCAGCCCTGAAAGGTTGGCTTCGATACGGTCGCGCAAACGCCGCAGTGCGTAAGGCCGGCGCTCGTCGAACGGCAGATAAAGGTCCCGCAGCGCTTGTTCGACTTCCTTCTGCGCAGCTTTCGCGCCCAGGGGTTTGGCCAGTTGAGTGGCGAACTCCTGGGGTGAAGCAGCGTGAAGTTCGCGACGCTGTGGGCGGCGAACGTTGTCCACGGCGCAGGCCTCGGCCGCACTTGCCTCTTCTGGACTGGGATTGCTGAACAGCGAAATCAGGGTGAACACCAGCACGTTGGCCGCCAACGAGGCAATTGCCGCCATGTGCCAGCTGGTGTCATCCAGCACGTAAATCATGTTCAGCAGCGGGATGTAGAACCCCTGGAAGTCGCCGATCAGCGGCAGCAACATGCTGATGGTCCAGACCGCGATGCCGGCAATCAGACCCGCCATGAAGCCGCGGCGGTTGGCCGCCGGCCAGTACAGCACCGATAGCACACCTGGCAGGAACTGCAATGTCGCAACGAACGCGACGATGCCCAGATTCGCCAGGTTCTGCTTGGCGCCAAGCAGAAGATAAAAGCCGAAACCGGCCATGATGATGGCGACAATCAGGCCGCGCCGGGTCCATTTCAGCCAGCGATAGATATTGCCTTCGGCAGGCGGCTGGTAAAGCGGCAGCACCAGGTGGTTCAGCGCCATGCCGGACAGCGCCAGTGTGGTGACGATGATCAGTCCGCTCGCTGCGGAAAGTCCGCCGATATAGCCGAGCAGGGCCAGGGTCTTGCTGTGGGCGGCGATGCCAATACCCAAAGTGAAATATTCAGGGCTGGTGGTGGCGCCCAGTTTCAAACCGGCCCACAGCACCAGGGGTACCGCCAGGCTCATCAGCAGCAGAAACAGTGGCAGACCCCAACTGGCGCTGACCAGCGAGCGCGGGTTGAGGTTCTCGGTGAAGGTCATGTGATACATGTGCGGCATCACGATGGCCGAGGCGAAGAACACCAGCAGGAGCGTTCGCCACGGGCCTTCCTGCAGTGGCGTGTGCAACGCCGCCAGTGCGCTCTGGTTTTGCAGCAGCCATTGCTCAAGGCTCTGCGGCCCATCGAACACGCCATACAGCGCGTACAGACCGATGCCGCCGATGGCGACCAGCTTGATGACCGACTCGAAGGCGATGGCGAATACCAGCCCTTCGTGTTTTTCCCGTGTGGCGATGTGACGGGACCCGAAGAAGATGGTGAACAGCGTGATCAGCACACAGAACGCAAAAGCCACGTAGTTGCGCACCGGCTCCCGGGTCAGAATGCCGATGGAGTCGGCAACGGCCTGGATCTGCAGTGCCAGCAACGGCAAAACGCCGATCAGCATGAAGATGGTGGTCAGTGCTCCCGCCCAGGTGCTGCGAAAACGGAAGGCGAACAGATCGGCCAGTGACGAGAGCTGGTAGGTGCGGGTGATCTTGAGAATGGGGTAGAGCAGGACCGGGGCGAGCAGGAAAGCGCCGGACACCCCCAGATAACTCGACAGAAAGCCGTAGCCGTATTCGTAAGCCAGCCCCACCGTGCCGTAGAACGCCCACGCACTGGCGTAGACGCCAAGCGACAGCGTGTAGGTCAGGGGGTGACGAATGATCCAGCGCGGGATCAGGCCACGTTCACTGATCCAGGCAACGCCGAACAGCACCGTCAGGTAGGCGGCACTGACCAGAATCATCTGGGTCAGGCTAAAGCTCATCGGCATCTCGTTGGCTCTGCAGAATGAAGGTCACTACGATCAGGATCAGCCACAGCATGTACGGCCTGTACCAGGCGCCGGTGGCATCGATCCACCAATCCATGATGGCCGGGGAAAACAGGTAGATACCCACCACCAGCAGCAGGACCAATCGATAGATATACATTTGGCCTCCCAGGTTGACTGACCAGAAGATGACGGAGCGGCATGGTAACGGATGGCGATGGGGCTGCAAGCGACGTTTCCGCCAGCTTTGTGCTGCCTCCCTGTGAATCGGCTGCGCGAGCTCAGTCTATTCGAGCTTCCTCGATATAGCCCAGGCGGGGTATCGAATCGGCATTCCAGTGGGCAATGGCCCAATCCAGTACCTCTCGGGGCGTAGCGTATTTCAGTTCATCCGGCGTCTTTTGCCCCAGCGCGCGCAGCCCTCGAAGCAGCAACGGCGTGGCCTGATCGGGTGGCAGGGGTGGCGAACGGTAGGATTTACCCAGTTTATGGCCGTCGGGTTGGGTGATCAGAGGCACATGAAGGTAGCGCGGTTGCGGCAGGCCCAGCAGTTCCTGCAGGTACAGCTGACGTGGCGTGGAGTCGAGCAGATCAGCGCCGCGTACGATGTCGGTTACGCCCTGCCAGCCGTCGTCGAGGACCACCGCCAGTTGGTAGGCGTAAAAGCCGTCGCGGCGACGAATGATGAAATCGCCCGCGTCGCGCCCCAGATGTTGCCGAAACTCGCCCTGCACGCGGTCTTCGAAGCGGTATTCCAGCTCAGGCACCCGAATGCGGATGGCCGCGTCTTCGGGTGAGTGCCCGGCGTTCCGGCAAAAACCCGGGTAAATGCCGTTGTAGCCTTCCAGTTGCTTGCGCGAACAGGTGCAGGCGTAAGCGAGCCCATAGCTGAACCACTGATGGATGATCGCCTGATAAGCCTCATGCCGGTCGCTTTGCCTCACCAGTTCGCCGTCCCATTCGAACCCGTAGGCTTCGAGGGTCTGGAGTATCCCCGCCTGGGCACCCGGAACCTCGCGGGGAGGGTCGAGATCTTCCATGCGCATCAGCCATTTTCCGCCGACCGAACGGGCGTCGAGATAGGAGGCCAGCGCTGCGACCAGAGAGCCGAAGTGCAGATAACCGCTGGGGGTCGGCGCAAAGCGCCCTATATAAGAAGGGATTTTCATGGGCGCTGATGGTACTGGAAATAAAACGTACGAAATACCGGACGACCTGTCGTGCAGTGTGGGAAAACGCCACGCCCCCGTAGGGCGCTTTCCAGCCCACACCGTCGGGTGCTCGGCCGGTCAATGCGGGGACACAAAAAAGGACGCCGAGGCGTCCTTTTTACTGGATCAACAGGATCACTTACCGACCTGTTTTTCCTTGATTTCAGCGAGGCTTTTGCAGTCAACGCACATGTCGGCCGTTGGACGGGCCTCAAGGCGCTTGATACCGATCTCGACGCCGCACGATTCGCACCAGCCGTATTCCTTGTCCTGAATCAGCTGCAGCGTCTTGTCGATCTTCTTGATCAACTTGCGCTCACGATCGCGGGCGCGCAGTTCCAGCGCGAACTCTTCTTCCTGGCTTGCACGGTCTGCAGGGTCAGGGAAGTTAGCCGCCTCGTCCTTCATGTGAACAACCGTGCGGTCAACTTCTACCATCAACTCCTGTTTCCACTTGGACAGGATCTTGGTGAAGTGCTTGCGCATGGGGTCGCCCATGTATTCCTCACCCTTCGTCGCGACGTAGGGTTCGAAACCACTGATTGCCGGGGTGCTCTTTTGCTTTTCTTCGGTGGGCATGAACGGACCGCCTCTCACTCTTCTAAGCCATTACACAGGTTAAGATCCATCGCCGACACCTGCCGGCCCTGCGGCTGCAAGCGGGCGAACTTACCAGATCGAATCGGAGCGCGCTACTCCCGGTTGTCGAGGATGGCCCGCAGCACGCACGTGGACTATGACCACAGCCTGAGCGCCCGGTTTTATCTATTTTCCACTGCGCTGAGTTTAGTGCCTGCGGCGCGAGCGCCCGGTTTTCTGGACTGTCGGCTGCAAGTCGCTGCTGCTCCGGCCGATAAACGCTGTAGCCGCCCGGGCGGATGAGTAGAATCGGCGACTTGTCTAGCCACTCCTCACCCCACCCTTACCAAAGGAAGGCCCATGCCACAGCCCTACAGTGCGCGCAGCCGCGCCATCGAACCCTTTCATGTCATGGCGCTGCTGGCGCGGGCGAATGAACTGCAAGCGGCGGGGCATGACGTTATCCACCTGGAGATCGGCGAGCCGGATTTCACCACGGCCGAGCCGATCATCAAGGCCGGTCAGGCGGCGTTGGCCGCTGGCAAGACCCGTTACACGGCGGCCCGTGGTCTGCCGGAACTGCGCGAGGCCATCTCGGGCTTTTACGCTCAGCGTTACGGCGTGAACGTCGATCCGGGCAGAATTTTGATTACGCCAGGCGGTTCGGGTGCACTGCTACTGGCGGCAAGTCTGCTGGTCGATCCCGGCAAACATTGGCTGCTGGCCGATCCGGGTTACCCGTGCAACCGGCATTTTCTGCGTCTCGTGGAGGGGGCTGCGCAGTTGGTGCCCGTGGGGCCGGACGTGCGTTATCAACTGACGGCCGATCTGGTCGCTCAATACTGGAACGAGGACAGCGTCGGTGCACTGGTGGCTTCTCCGGCCAATCCGACCGGGACCTTGCTGCACCGCGACGAGCTTGCCGCGCTTTCGGCGTCGCTCAAGGCGCGGGATGGCCACCTTGTGGTGGACGAGATCTATCACGGCCTGACCTACGGAATGGACGCGAGCAGCGTGCTGGAAGTCGATAACGACGCCTTTGTGCTGAATAGTTTTTCCAAGTATTTCGGCATGACCGGTTGGCGACTCGGTTGGCTGGTTGCCCCCGAGGCGGCGGTCGGTGATCTGGAAAAGCTGGCGCAGAATCTTTACATCAGCGCGCCGAGCATGGCGCAAAGTGCGGCACTCGCCTGTTTCGAGCCGCAGACCCTGGAGATCCTCGAACAACGTCGTGCCGAGTTTGCCCGCCGTCGCGACTTCTTGCTTCCGGCGCTGCGCGAACTGGGCTTCAACATTGCCGTGGAGCCAGAAGGCGCCTTCTATCTATACGCAGACATCAGCGCGTTCGGTGGCGACGCATTCGCGTTCTGTCATCACTTTCTGGAAACCGAGCACGTCGCATTTACTCCCGGGCTGGATTTCGGTCGGTACCGCGCCGGCCATCATGTGCGCTTCGCCTACACCCAAAGCCTGCCCCGGCTTCAGGAAGCGGTCGAGCGAATAGGCCGTGGTCTGCGGAGCTGGCAAGGCTGATGCGTTTCTCACCTCCACTTGAAGAAGGCCGGCTGATTCAGCGCTACAAACGCTTCCTTGCCGACATCGAGACCGCCAGCGGCGAGCGGCTGACGATTCACTGCCCCAACACGGGTTCTATGTTCAATTGCATGATGCCGGGTGGCCGGGTCTGGTTCAGCCGCTCCAATGACCCCAAGCGCAAGCTGCCGGGCACTTGGGAAATTACCGAAACACCACAGGGGCGGCTCGCCTGCGTCAACACCGCGCGCGCCAACAGGCTGGTGGAAGAAGCACTTCTGGCCGGCGTGATCACGGAATTGGAAGGGTTTACGGCGCTCGAGCGCGAGGTCGCCTATGGCCAGGAAAACAGCCGCGTCGACTTCCGTCTGGATTACCCTGATGGCCCGCTGTACCTGGAAGTCAAAAGCGTGACTTTGGGCTTTGATGACAGTCGGGTCGCTGCGTTTCCCGATGCGGTCACCCAGCGCGGCGCGAAGCACCTGCGTGAATTGGCGGCCCAGGCGCGGGAAGGCGTGCGCGCCGTGTTGCTGTACTGCGTGAACCTCACGGGCATCGATGCCGTCCGGCCCGCCGCCGAAATCGACGCGGCCTACGCCGCTGCTTTGCTTGAGGCGGCTGCGGCAGGGGTTGAAGTCCTGGCGTATGGCGTCGAGCTGACCCCTGACGAAGTGCGCATTGATCGGCGCCTTGAGATTCACCTCACGGAAACGCGCCCGCTCAGTCCGGTGCCACTGGACTGATCCAGATGCCCTGAGCGTCTTCGCCGCAGTCGATAGCCCTCAGGGAGTTGCCCTCGCAAGGGCCGGCGACGCACTCGCCGTTCTCGATCAGGAACAGCGCACCGTGAGTGGCGCACTGGATCAGACTGGCGCTGGCATCGAGAAACTCATCGGGCTGCCATTCCAGCGCTACTCCACGATGGGGACACCGATTGGCGTACACATAAACCTGCCCCCCTCGCCGGACGGCCAGAATCTTGAGCTCATCAACCTCGAACCCGAGGCTTTTGCCTTCAATCAGCGCAGCGCTGTCGCACAGGTATTTCAGCGTAGTCTCCTTAGCGCTTGACGCTCAAATGCAAATAATTATCAAATGCCTGGCCGTAGCAGGCTGCGCATTCTGCCAGCAGTCAAACCCGTCAGTCGATGAACGAAATCCAGCCAGTCGCGCCTTGAGGTGATCGACTGCGCCTTCCTTTATAGAGGACGCACCTTTTATGCGCTTCACCGCCCAGCTGATCGCGATCGTGATAGGGCTGTTTGTTGCCCATCTGGCAACGGCCGCTTCACCCGAGCCGCAACGCTGGGTCAGTGCCGGCGGCGCCTTGACGGAATGGATCGTCGCGCTGGGCGGGGAATCGCATCTGGTGGGCGTGGACAGCACCAGCCAGCACCCGCCATCGGTCAAATCGCTGCCGGGCATCGGTTACCAGCGGCAGTTGTCGGCGGAAGGTATTCTCACGTTGCGTCCGAAGATTCTGATAGGCACCGAAGAAATGGGGCCTCCGCCGGTCATCCAGCAACTGCGCACGGCCGGCGTGCAAGTGGAGGTGCTGTCGGCGAGTGCAGAGTTGTCTGCGCTGCGAGCCAATCTTGAAAGGCTCGGCGCGCTATTGGGCAATGAAGGCGAGGCGCGGCAGTTGAGCGACCAATACATCCAGCGGCTCGCGGCGGAGCATGAGCGAGTGACGCAACTGAAGCGTTCCGCGCCCGGTGTTCTGTTGCTGGTCAGTCATGCAGGCAGCGCGCCGATGGTGGCTGGCGCAGGCACTGTCGGCGACTGGCTGATCGCCCAGGCGGGTGGCCGCAACCTGGCTACCCACTCTGGCTATAAAGTGTTTTCCAATGAGGCACTGAGCGGGCTGAATCCTGAAGTGCTCGTTGTAAGCGATCGGGCTCAAAACGGCGTCCAGCCGCGCGAGGCATTGCTGCGTGAAAACCCACTGCTCGGGGCAACCAGGGCCGTCCGGGATAACCGCGTAATCGAGATTGACCCGACGTTACTGGTGGGCGGTCTTGGGCCTCGATTGCCGGACGCCGTGAAGTCGTTGGCAGACGCCTTCTATCCTGACGCCTCAGCGCTCAACGCTAGGGTCTCGAACGCTCAATGAAGCTTGATCTTGCCCCCAAAACGCTGTTTATCCTGCTGGGCTTCGCCTGCTTGCTGGCGATATGGCTGTCTCTCGCGCTCGGGCCTGTCAGTCTGCCAATGATGGACACCTTGCGCGCGTTTCTTCATCTGGTGGGCGTGCCCGTGGCGGAGGACAACTTGCAGCAGGCGGAACTGATCGTGGGCCAGATCCGCCTGCCTCGTACGTTGCTTGGACTGGCTGTAGGTGCAGTGCTGGCGTTGTCCGGCGTGGCGATGCAGGGTCTGTTCCGCAACCCCTTGGCGGATCCCGGTCTGGTCGGGGTTTCCAGTGGCGCGGCATTGGGGGCGGCGGTAGCCATCGTCGCCGGGGCATCCCTGGGCGGAATGCCTGAGGCGTTCCAGCCGTATCTGCTGTCCATCTGCGTCTTCGCCGGTGGGCTTGGTGTTACCGCAATCGTCTATCGGCTCGGACGCCGCGATGGCCGAACCAGCGTCAGCACCATGCTGCTGGCGGGGGTGGCGATGACCGCGCTGGCCGGTTCGATCATCGGCCTGTTCACGTATCTGGCCGATGACGCCAGCCTCCGGACGCTGACGTTCTGGAATCTGGGCACGCTGAACGGCGCCAGTTATGCCCGGCTCTGGCCTCTTTTGCTGGTTTGCGTGGCAGTGATTCTCTGGCTGCCGCGCCGAGCCAATGCGCTCAATGCGTTGCTGCTGGGAGAATCGGAGGCGCGTCACCTGGGCATCGAAGTCGAACGCCTCAAGCGTGAGCTGATTCTGTGCATCGCCTTCGGCGTGGGGGCCGCCGTAGCGGCGGCGGGGCTGATCGGTTTCATCGGCCTCATCGTGCCGCACCTGGTGCGACTGCTGACCGGGCCGGACCACCGCGTTGTTCTTCCCGCATCGGCGCTGGCAGGCGCAACGCTGCTGCTCTTCGCGGACATCTTTGCCCGACTGGTGATGGCCCCTGCGGAGCTGCCGATCGGGATTGTCACCGTGTTCATTGGCGCGCCGTTTTTTCTATTCCTGCTGGTTCGAGGGCGTAGCTGATGTTGATCGCCAATGACTTGGGCATCATGCGTGATGGCAAACAGGTGGTCGCCAACATCGACTTGGCATTGGCGCCCGGTCAGATGCTTGGCGTGCTGGGCCCCAATGGTGCCGGGAAAAGTACGCTGATGGCTGCCCTGTGCGGCGAGCTTGCCCCGACCCACGGCCAGGTGTTGCTGGACGACATTCCCCTCAATCAGTGGCGTGGCCCCGAGCGGGCGCGGCGGCTGGCTGTACTGCCGCAGAGTTCGACGTTGAGCTTCGCGTTCAAGGTCGAGGAAGTGGTTGCGATGGGCCGCTTGCCCCATGACAGCGGTCAGCAGCGTGACGGTGAAGTTATCCAGTACGCCCTTGCGGCCGCCGATGGGCTGCACCTGCTGGGTCGCAGCTATCTGACGCTGTCGGGAGGCGAGCGTCAGCGGGTCCATCTGGCGCGAGTGCTGGCTCAGGTGTGGCCCGGCGAGGAGGGCCAGATCCTTCTGCTGGACGAGCCGACCTCGGCGCTCGACCCGCTGCATCAGCACACCACGCTGTTAGCGGTTCGCGCGTTCGCCGACCGTGGCGGCGCGGTAATGGTGATCCTGCATGACTTGAATCTGGCCGCCCGTTATTGCGATCACCTGTTGTTGCTGAATCAGGGTCGGGCACATCTATCCGGCACACCTCAGCAAGTGCTGAAGCCTGAAGCGCTGAAGTCGGTATTCGGCCTGGATGTTCTGGTACAGCCCCATCCCGAGCGTGGGCATCCGCTGGTGATCGCTCGCTGAAATGGGGCTCGGATCGACCGCTATAAGCTGCCCATGTCAACGCAGCAGCCCCATTTTCGATGCCCGTGCGGGCAATGTCCTTCGGACAATTCTTGTAATCACGTAGGCCTGCTCTTTTGCGTCTTTGTGACCGTTCAGGCACAGCCGTTCTCGATTATCGTCGCCCCAGGCAAAGACATTGAGGGTGTGTGATGAACGACCTAAACGAAGCAATGGACGTGTATGAGGTCGAAGCGTCGCTGGCGCAACTGGCTATCGGCCTGATGGAGTTGGCGTCGTTGAACGCCGACGACACGCCTGAAAAGATTATTGCGTTGTGTCATCGAGCTCTGACACCTGTGGGACATGTTGCCGCCGTTTGCGTAATGCCCAGATTCGCAGGACTGGCGCGGCGCACGCTCGACAGTCTTCATGCGCGGGAGATCAAAGTCGTGGCCGCGGTCAATTTCCCCAGCGGTTCGCCTTCTGTCAGCTCCGCCGAGTCGGAAACCCAGGCGGCAATCCTTGCGGGCGCCGACGAAATCGATCTGGTTTATCCCTTCCATGCGCTACTGGGCGGGGACAGGCAGATCGGCGCAGACATCATCAGTGCCTGCAAAGCCAGGTGTGCTCGGGCAGCATTGACCGTCACGCTGGAAACCGGCGTGCTGCGTGATCCGCAGGTCATTCACGGTGCAAGCTGTGTGGCGATTGAGGAGGGCGCCAATTTTCTGAAAACCAGCACGGGCAAACACATCATCAACGCAACGCCCCAGGCCAGCCGAATTTTGATTGCGGCCATCGCCGAGTCAGGCGCCCATGTGGGCATCAACGTTTCGGGAAACGTGCGGACGCTTGATGAAGCGCGGGTGCACATGGATCTGGTCAGGGCACGATTCGGCCCCCGCTGGCTTGAGCAGGGGAGACTGCGGCTCGGGGCGACCAGCCTGCTGGATGATCTGTTGGTCCGTCTGGGTGTGGGCCATTAAATCGCAGGCAAAAAAAGACCCGGCAAAGAGCCGGGTCAAAAACCGTGATTAGCCTGATGAGGAGATAATCTGAGAGTCCGAACCAAGGAGCCTTTCAGGTTATCGGCCAGTCTCGCGACCGGATGTGATAATCATAGTGATTCTCATTTGTAAGTCAACAGTGTTCTGCAGACTATTTTGCTGTGCGAGCTCAGCGTTCCCCGATTGCCCCAGGGCTCACGTTCCTCAATTCGGTGTCCAGGGAATCTTTGTATTCTTGAGGCAGCTCGCTCCAAAGGCGATTCGACAACGCGCCCTCGAGTGAATACAGCAGCGCTTTGGATGCTCGGAAACCCCTGACCTTGACGGCCCGGTAGGCCTGGATTGCGCCAAGACGGCGCAGGTCGGCGACAGTGTGAATGCCCGCAGCGTGAAGCCATTGAACCGAGGTCTTCCCAAGATTCTTCATCCCCAGTAACTCATCGTCCATGATTGCAGCCCTTTCCAGTCAATCCGTGTAATAACTTCTCCGTAGGCTCGACACAAACTGAAAAGGCGAGCCATGCCCTTGAGCGTAGACGACCTCGAGTCAAGCTGCGGGAGAATGTCATCGGAACGCGGGCCACGCCGCCGAACGGTAGGGGTCAGGTGAGGAGGAAAGGCGAGCACGGGCCCGGCACGGCGGCGCATGCGGGGCGAGGCATAGAGCGAGGTTTGGCGGCTGTGATGAGGTTAGCGGGTGCGATAGCGCAGGCGCGTACCGAAATTGACCGACATGAGGATTTCGTCAGCACTGAGCTCTGGCGGGAAGTACGCCCCGGATATCTGCGCGTGGGCGATGCTTGCACCCTCGAGCCTGGTTGTCCGGAAGTCAACGCCACGCAGGTCCGCAGATCTGAAGTAGGCGTCGCTGAAATCGACCTCTTCCGCGTTGAGTTCACGCAGGTCGAGACCACGGAAATCCCCAGCCGAAAGATCAACAGGGCCCTGCTTGGGCCGTTCGAGGTTGAAGGCGGTCACGTCGTCTTTTCGCAGCAATGCGAACAGAGGCGAGTCGAGCTGCTTGGGCTGGTTCATCTGACGTCTCCTTTGTTGGAATTCTGACGCCACTATAATGCCACTAGTGGCGAGCCGTGAAGCGATATCCTTCACGACTCGACCACTGGTTTGGCTGGCGTGTTACAGGCCCGGCAGATGCTGACGGATGTCCGCGACCAGCTTGTCCAGATCGCCGCTGACGTTGGTCTCGACGTGCCGGCTGCGCAGTATCTCGTCGGCGGTCAGCGCTTCGCGACTGGCCAGCTGCGCTTCAATGACTTCCATCGTTGCGTCGGAAGGGTCCTCATTCTGTGCCCGACGTTGCGCTAGCCAACCCTCGATAACTGCCTTTGGCGCAGCGCAATCAATGATCAGGAAAGGAACGCCCATCGCCTCGGCAATCTGCGCGGCTGCCTGACGCTGTGCGAGCTTCAGATAAGTTGCGTCGATGACCACCGGCAAGCCTGCGCGGAGCACGACACCCGCCAGCTCGTTCAGGCGCTGATAGGTGGCAGCGCTGACATCGGCGGAATACAGGTCGTTATGGTCGGCAAATACACGCTTGCGCTCGACATCCGAACGCAGGCGGATAGCACCGAGCGCTTCCACCAGCCGCATCGCGACCTGACTTTTCCCGACCGCAGAAACGCCATGAGTGATAGCCAGAAAATTGGACGGGATCGCGCTGTAGCTCTCGGCCAGGTTGGCGTAGTTACGATACTGGCGCAGGGTTGCGGCGCGCTGCACCTGGTCAGCATCGGCATTCAGGCTGAACAGCGCCACTTTGGCGCGGACCAGTGCGCGGTAGGCTTTGTAGAAATTCAGCAGCTGCAGGCCTGCGTAGTCGCCGGTCAGCTCCAGGTACTGGCTGACGAATCGACGGGACAGGCTTTTCAGGCCGCGATCCTCAAGGTCCATGGCCAGGAAGCCGATGTCCGCATAGACGTCTGTCATGCGGAAGGGCTCGTTGAATTCGATGCAGTCGAAAATCACGACCTTGCCATCGATCAGCGTTGCGTTGCCCAAGTGGATGTCGCCATGGCACTCGCGGACAAACCCGTCCAGCTTGCGCTGGTTCATCAATGGCTTGAGGCGCTCGAAGCTGGTGTTGGCCCACGCTTCCAGCGCTTCCAGCTGAATGAGGTCAGACTTTTCGCTGAGGAAGGGCAGAATCTGCTCAAAGTTCTGCGTGACCGGCGCCATGACGCTGTCAGCACTGCCAAGTGGGTTTTCCATTGGGACTTTGGGCGATTTGAGATGAAACTCGGCGATCTGCCGGGCCATGTCGTCGATGTGCGCGGTGGTCAGTTCGCCTTTGGCTTGCAAGGTGCTGAGCAGGCCGTCCTGCGGGAACTGGCGCATTTTCAGCACGTACTCGATCGCTTCGCCTTCACCATTCAGCTGCGGAGCCTCGATACTGCCGGTGACAGGCAGCACTTCCAGGTACAGATCGTCCGTCAGGCGCTGGTTCAGCATCAGCTCCTGCTCACAGAAATGCTTACGCGCCGACAGGCTGGTGAAGTCCAGAAAGCCAAAGTTGACCGGCTTCTTCATCTTGTAAACGTAAGGGCCGGTAAGCAGCACCCAGGAAATATGCGTCTCGATGACCTGAAACTGTTCGACCGGGTGAGGAAACAGGGCGGGGTTTTGCAGCGCGGCTATCAGTGTCTGGCTCACGGACGATCCTTGAAAGGTGATAAGTCGATAGAGAAGTAGCGAAAGGCGGCCATTATGGCCGCTACAGACATTGCTGCAAACCGCTTAAAGGGTGGTCTGTCGGGGGCTTTGAAAGTGCGTATAATCCGCCGCCATGACCCGATCCCGCACCCCGAAAAAATCCCCCAAACCCACCAACAGCCGCCTGCGCAGCCTGTTGGGCTGGGCCCTGAAACTCAGTCTTGTCGGGCTGGTGATCCTTGGCTGCTTCGCCGTTTACCTGGATTCCATCGTCCAGGAAAAATTCTCCGGCAAGCGCTGGACCATTCCGGCCAAGGTCTATGCGCGACCGCTGGAGCTATTCGTCGGCCAGAAGCTTTCACGCGACGACTTCCTTCTGGAGCTCGATGCGCTGGGCTATCGCCGCGAAGCCGTGGCCAACGGGCCGGGCGCTGCTGCGGTCAACGGCAACAATGTCGATCTCAACACCCGCGGCTTCCAGTTCTATGAAGGCGCTGATCCGGCACAGCAGATCCATGTGCGCTTCTCCGGCGATTACGTCGCGGAACTGACCGCCGCCAATGGCGCCAAGCTGGCTGTTGCGCGGCTTGAGCCTCTGATGATCGGCGGCTTGTACCCGAAGAATCTCGAGGACCGGATTCTGATCAAGCTCGATCAGGCGCCGCCTTATTTGCTCGACACCCTCGTCACCGTCGAAGACCGCGATTTCTACCATCACTTCGGCGTATCCCCGAAAGGGATCGTGCGGGCTTTCTGGATCAACGCATCTGCTGGCCAGATGCGCCAGGGCGGATCGACGCTGACTCAGCAGTTGGTCAAGAATTTTTACCTGACCAACGAGCGCAGCATCACCCGCAAGCTGACAGAAGCGATGATGGCTATTTTGCTGGAGATCCATTACAGCAAGCAGGAGATCCTCGAGGCCTACCTCAATGAAGTGTTTGTGGGGCAGGACGGCCAGCGCGCGGTTCACGGTTTTGGTCTGGCGAGTCAGTATTTCTTTAGTCAGCCGCTGTCGGAGTTGAAGCTGCATCAGGTCGCCTTGCTGGTCGGTTTGGTCAAAGGGCCTTCGTATTACAACCCGCGTCGCAATCCTGAGCGAGCGCTGGAACGTCGCAATCTGGTCCTCGATCTGCTGGAGCAGCAGGGTGTCGCTACGCCGGAAGTAGTAGCTGCGGCGAAGAAGATGCCGCTGGGCGTGAGCAAAGTCGGTTCGCTGGCTGACAGCTCATTCCCGGACTTCCTTGATCTGGTCAAACGCCAACTGCGTCAGGACTACCGCGACGAAGACTTGACCGAAGAAGGCCTGCGGATCTTCACCAGTTTCGACCCGATTCTGCAGATGAAGTCCGAAGCCGCCGTGCGCGAAAGCTTCGCCAAGATTTCTGGCCGCAAAGGCGCGGATGAGATGGAAACGGCCATGGTCGTGACCAATCCGGAAACCGGCGAAGTTCAGGCGCTGATCGGCAGTCGCCAGGCAGGCTTTGCGGGGTTCAACCGGGCGCTGGATGCCGTTCGGCCGATTGGGTCGTTGGTCAAACCGGCCATCTACCTCACTGCACTCGAACGTCCGCAGCAATACACGCTGACCAGTTGGGTACCCGATGAACCCTTCCAGGTGAAAGGCGCCGACGGCCAGATCTGGAAGCCGCAGAACTACGATCACAAAGCCCACGGCAATATTTTCCTGTATCAGGGCCTTGCGCATTCCTACAACCTGTCCAGCGCGAAGCTGGGTCTGGACCTGGGCATTCCGAATGTCTTCAAAACCCTGACCAAGCTGGGCGTGACCCGTGAGTGGCCGGCTTTCCCGTCGATGCTCCTGGGGGCTGGCGCGCTGACGCCAATCGAAGTGGCGACGATGTATCAGACCATCGCCAGCGGCGGCTTCAATACGCCATTGCGCGGGATTCGCAGCGTACTGACTGCAGAGGGGGAGCCGCTCAAGCGCTACCCTTTCCAGATTCAACAACGTTTCGACCCGGGTTCGATCTATCTGCTGCAGAACGCCATGCAGCGGGTGATGCGCGAAGGCACGGGTAAATCGGTGTACAACGTGCTGCCGAGCACCCTGAATCTGGCGGGCAAGTCGGGCACCACCAACGATTCCCGCGACAGCTGGTTTGCCGGTTTCAGTCAGGATTTGCTGGCGATCGTCTGGATGGGCCGCGACGACAACGGCAAGACGCCGTTCACTGGGGCCACCGGCGCCTTGCAGATCTGGACCAGCTTCATGAAGAAGGCCGATCCGCTGCCGCTGGACATGGCGATGCCCGATAACGTCGTGCAGGCCTGGGTCAATGCCAGTACTGGTGAAGGCACCGACGCCAGCTGCCCGAACGCCGTACAGATGCCGTATATTCGCGGCAGTGAGCCGCAACCCGGCCCGACGTGCGGTGGGCCTGCAGCGCCCGCCGATTCGGTGATGGACTGGGTCAAAGGCTGGTTGAACTGAGCCTGGTTGAATTAAGCAAAGAGGATGTGACGTGAACAAGTGGTGGATTCCGGCTGTAACGGCTCTGGCTTTGCTCAACGGTTGCGCGTCCCAGACGCGCAGTGCGATTCCGGTAGTGGACTCAGGGTCACGCGTTTCAAACGGCGAGCGTGTTTCGTCGACACGCAACAACACCTACCGCGCGCCCGTGCAGGCGCCAACGCAGTCCCAATCGATCCAGGAAGATTCCGGTGTCACGGTCATGGTGCCCGGCGGCGCCGACGCCAGTGGCGCGCCGATATCGACGTTCGTGCCGCCCACCACGGCGCCGATCAGTACCGCTCCGATTAGCACGTCGCCGGTCAATCAGGCGCCGGTGAACAACACGTACACACCGCCGCCAGCGACCAGCACTACCTACAACATGCCGGCGTCGGCGCCGACTGGCATTCCGTCTGCGTCCAGCGGCGGGTTATCGGAAGACGAGCAACTCGATGGCCCGGTGCTGGCCTTGCTGACCACCGCTCAGCAACAGCAATCCGGTGGTGACCTCAACGGCGCGGCGTCAAGCCTTGAGCGGGCGCAGCGCGTTGCTCCCCGTGAGCCACAGGTCCTTTACCGTCTGGCGCAAGTGCGTCTGGCTCAGGGCGATGCGCCTCAGGCCGAGCAACTGGCGCGTCGCGGTCTGACCTACGCCAATGGCCGTGCCAGCCTTCAAGCCAGTCTTTGGGGGTTGATTGCCCAGTCGCGTGAAAAACAGGGCGACGCCGCCGGCGCGGCGCTGGCGCGGCAGAAAGCCAATGGATAAACGCTTCCCGAAAATCGCCGACCAGTTGCTATTGATCGAGCGCGAGTTGCGAGTGCTGGGATGGTGGAAGGATGTGCCGCCCAGCGATAAGTCGCTGTCCAGCCGTGAACCCTTCTGCGTCGACACGCTGGATTTTGATCAGTGGTTGCAATGGATCTTCCTGCC
Organism: Pseudomonas sp. HP_12; assembly: GCF_055283955.1. Lineage (NCBI taxonomy): Bacteria > Pseudomonadati > Pseudomonadota > Gammaproteobacteria > Pseudomonadales > Pseudomonadaceae > Pseudomonas > Pseudomonas sp. HP_12. The sequence continues at coordinate 7,311 of NZ_JBTOQG010000056.1, read as the reverse complement.
GCGCATGAAGATCATCCTTGAGCGTGATCTGCCATTGCCCACGGCATCCGGTATTCTGGAAATGGCCGAGATGGTGTACGCCAGCCGTATCGGGGAAGCGCGCGAGTTGCTTGCCCTGCTGAAAGGCTTTGACCGCCTGATCACAGAGGCGGTCTGACCCTCAGTTGCATTGGTCGTCGAGGTACTTCTTGACCTCGGCGATGCGAGCCTGGCGCTCTTCTTCCGTGAACCGCCGGAACTCGCCGTTCACCTCCTGTCGTACCCGAGGGTTGTTCTGCAGTTGGGCAAGGTTGGTGCGCTGCTCGTCACACGCTTCTTTAAGCTTCGCTTCCTGAACGGCGACCTGCTTCTTGACCTTGGCATCGACCGCCTCCTGCTCCCGTACCCCGTCCTGGTTCTGTGGCGGCGGGGCAGGGGGTGCGGTGACGGGGCTCGCTGTATTGATTTCCTGTGCTGCCTGCCCGGCAGGCGGCTGGGCGTCGAAATGCGTGACGCCCTGAGCGTCGACCCATTTGTATATCTGCGCGGCCTGGCTTACCGCCGGGGCGACGGCAAGTGTCAGCGTCGCTGCAAGCATCATCCAGCGCATTCCCGGTTCCTTACTTCTGTGGCATTGGCCGGAAACCTATCACAAGCGCGGCGCCACGACCTCATTCGGTGCCTTTTGGCGGACTGCGGACGAAGAAAGCGCATCGATGACTTGACTTGCGGGGGGCGAATCCGAACAATCCAAAGTTCGCTGTAGAGGGACTGCCAGAAGCAGACCGTCTCGGTAGATCATGAGGCGCACACCCGCGCCGACCCGTAACACCCGCAACGCGTTACCTCGCGCTGGGTGGGAAGACTTCGAAACACTTAAAGGGGCGATCCCAATACTTGCTCAGTCAGTGCTGACGTAGTCGGCGACCACCGTCGCTCATGCTCTGCTTTGCAGTAAACCTATTAAGACCCGTCTCCTCGCTTGTGTGGACGGTATTCTGGCGTTTTAGAGGTGAACAACGTGGAGCTTTTATCTGGCGCTGAAATGGTCGTCCGCTTTGTGCGTGACGAAGGCGTAGAGCATATCTACGGGTACCCTGGCGGTGCCCTCCTGCATATATATGACGCGCTGTTCAAAGAACCGGCTGTGAGCCACATCCTCGTTCGTCACGAACAGGCCGCGACTCACATGGCGGACGGGTACGCCCGCGCCACCGGCAAGGCAGGTGTCGTACTGGTGACGTCGGGTCCCGGAGCAACCAACGCCATCACCGGCATCGCCACCGCGTACATGGACTCGATTCCCATGGTGGTGCTGTCCGGCCAGGTCCCGAGCAATATGGTCGGTACCGACGCGTTCCAGGAAACCGACATGATCGGTATCTCCCGGCCGATCGTGAAGCACAGCTTCATGATCAAGCACCCGTCGGAAATCCCGGAAGTCCTGAAAAAGGCGTTCTACCTCGCCCAATCCGGTCGTCCTGGTCCTGTCGTTGTCGATATCCCGAAAGACATGACCAACCCGGCGGAAAAGTTCGAATACATCTTCCCCAAGAAAGCCAAGCTGCGTTCCTACAGCCCGGCGGTTCGTGGCCACTCCGGCCAGATCCGCAAAGCCGTGGAAATGCTGGTCGCGGCCAAACGCCCGGTCATCTACGCCGGTGGCGGCGTGATCATGGGCAACGGTTCGGCGCCATTGACCGAACTGGCGCAGCAATTGAACGCCCCGGTCACCAACACGCTGATGGGGCTGGGTGCCTACCCGGGCACTGATCGCCAGTTCGTCGGCATGCTGGGGATGCATGGCAGCTACACCGCCAACCTGGCGATGCACCACGCCGACGTGATCCTTGCGGTCGGCGCACGTTTCGACGATCGCGTCATCAACGGCCCGGCCAAGTTCTGCCCGAACGCCAAAATCATTCACGTCGACATCGACCCTGCTTCCATCTCCAAAACCATCAAGGCCGACGTGCCTATCGTTGGTCCGGTGGAAAGCGTCCTGACCGAAATGGTTGCGACCCTCAAAGAGCTTGCCGAAACCCCAAACAAGGATTCGGTCGAGACGTGGTGGAAGCAGATCGAAGAGTGGCGCGCCGGCGGTGACCTGTTCCCGTACAACCGTGGCGACGGAAGCGTCATCAAGCCGCAGACCGTGATCGAGACGCTGTGCGAAGTGACCAAAGGCGATGCTTACGTCACCTCCGACGTGGGTCAGCACCAGATGTTCGCGGCTCAGTACTATCGTTTCAACAAACCCAATCGCTGGATCAACTCCGGCGGTCTCGGCACGATGGGTTTTGGCCTGCCTGCCGCGATGGGCGTTGCGCTGAGTTTCCCGAATGACAATGTCGCCTGCGTCACCGGCGAAGGCAGCATTCAGATGAACATTCAGGAGCTGTCGACCTGCCTGCAGTACAACCTGCCGGTGAAGATCATCCTGCTCAACAACGGCGTGCTCGGCATGGTCCGTCAGTGGCAGGACATGAGCTACAGCGGCCGTCACTCGCACTCCTACATGGAGTCGCTGCCTGACTTCGTGAAGCTGGTCGAGGCCTACGGTCATGTCGGCATGCGCATCACCGATCTCAAGGACCTGAAGCCGAAGATGGAAGAAGCGTTCGCCATGAAAGATCGCCTGGTGTTCCTCGACATCCAGGTCGACGTCAGCGAGCACGTTTATCCGATGCAGATCAGAGACGGCTCCATGCGTGACATGTGGCTGAGCAAGACGGAGCGGACATAACCATGCGCCACATCATTTCGCTATTGCTGGAAAACGAACCGGGCGCGCTGTCTCGTGTGGTCGGCCTGTTTTCGCAACGCAACTACAACATCGAAAGCCTGACAGTGGCGCCAACCGAGGACCCGACCCTGTCGCGTCTGACGCTGACCACCGTTGGACATGATGAAGTGATCGAGCAAATCACCAAGAACCTCAACAAGCTGGTCGAGGTGGTCAAGCTTGTCGATCTGTCGGAAAGCGCCCACATCGAGCGCGAGCTGATGCTGATCAAGGTGAAAGCCACTGGCGCACAACGTGCCGAGATCAAGCGTACCACCGACATTTTTCGCGGCCAGATCGTCGACGTCTCCAGCAGCGTCTATACCGTGCAGTTGACCGGGACAAGCGACAAGCTGGACAGCTTCATCCAGGCGATTGGCACCACCGCCATTCTGGAAACCGTACGAAGCGGCGTCACGGGCATTGCCCGCGGCGACAAAGTGCTGAGCATCTAACCTAATTTTGCAAATGGCCTTGCGGCCAAGTTATCAGGGGAATTTCATGAAAGTTTATTACGACAAAGACTGCGACCTTTCGATCATCCAGGGCAAAAAAGTTGCCATCATCGGTTACGGTTCTCAGGGCCACGCTCAAGCGTGCAACCTGAAAGACTCGGGCGTTGATGTCACCGTTGGCCTGCGCAAGGGTTCGGCCACTGTCGCCAAAGCTGAAGCTCACGGCCTGAAAGTGACCGACGTGGCTTCCGCTGTCGCCGGTGCAGACTTGGTCATGATCCTGACCCCGGACGAATTCCAGTCTCAGCTGTACAAGAACGAAATCGAGCCGAACATCAAGAAGGGCGCAACACTGGCCTTCTCCCACGGCTTCGCGATTCACTACAACCAGGTTGTTCCACGTGCCGACCTCGACGTGATCATGATCGCGCCAAAAGCACCGGGCCACACCGTGCGTACCGAGTTCGTCAAAGGCGGTGGCATCCCTGACCTGATCGCCGTTTATCAGGACGCTTCGGGCAACGCCAAGAACGTCGCACTGTCGTACGCGTCGGGTGTTGGCGGCGGTCGTACCGGCATCATCGAAACCACGTTCAAGGACGAGACCGAAACCGACCTGTTCGGCGAGCAAGCCGTTCTGTGCGGCGGTACCGTTGAACTGGTCAAAGCCGGTTTCGAAACGCTGGTGGAAGCCGGCTACGCGCCGGAAATGGCTTACTTCGAGTGCCTGCACGAACTGAAGCTGATCGTCGACCTCATGTACGAAGGCGGGATCGCCAACATGAACTACTCGATCTCCAACAACGCCGAATACGGCGAGTACGTGACCGGCCCGGAAGTCATCAACGCCGAATCCCGTCAGGCCATGCGCAACGCTCTGAAGCGCATCCAGGACGGCGAATACGCGAAGATGTTCATCGCCGAGGGCGCCAGCGGCTACCCGTCGATGACCGCCAAGCGTCGTAACAACAAGGCGCATGGTCTGGAAATCATTGGTGAGCAACTGCGCTCGATGATGCCTTGGATCGCCAAGAACAAGATCGTCGACCAAGCCAAGAACTAAGATCACAGATTAGTTCTTGCAGGAAAAAACGCGGCCTTCGGGTCGCGTTTTTTCGTTATGGGGGCTCATCTGGTATAAAGCTGCATCGTTTGTCGGCCCAGCGGCCACAAGCATTTGTCGAAATTCTTCAGCTGCAAGGTATTGTCCATGAGCGAACGTCCCGAAGAGCCGAACAAGGCTTCTGACGCCGAAAGCCTGCTACCGATCGATGAACACATTGAAGAGGGCCATGACGCCGAAGGGCGCCAGGTCCGTCATCGCGGCATCTACCTGCTGCCCAATCTGTTCACCACCGCGAATCTGTTCGCCGGCTTCTACGCAATCATCAGCGCCATGAGTGCGCAGAGCGCATTGAGTGCAGGTGATCAAGTGAGCGCGAGTAAATACTTTGCGTTTTCCGCCATCGCCATCTTCGTTGCCATGGTCCTGGACGGTCTTGATGGCCGCGTCGCGCGGATGACCAACACCCAGAGCGCATTCGGCGCAGAGTACGACTCGCTTTCCGACATGGTTGCTTTTGGCGTGGCGCCGGCGTTGTTGGCATTTGGCTGGGCCCTGGGCGACATGGGCAAGGTCGGCTGGATGGTCGCCTTCATCTATGTCGCGGGCGCAGCATTGCGTCTGGCGCGCTTCAACACTCAGGTAGGCAAGGCGGACAAGCGTTACTTCATAGGGCTGGCAAGTCCTGCCGCGGCGGGCGTAGTCGCAGGCACCGTCTGGGCCTTCAGCGATTACGGCATTCAGGGTTCGAAATTGTCGTTCCTGGTCGCTCTATTGGTTGCTGCTGCCGGGATGCTGATGGTCAGCAACATCAAATACAACAGCTTCAAAGAGCTGGATCTCAAGGGGCGAGTGCCGTTTGTTGCGATCCTCGCGGTGGTTCTGGTGTTCGCCGTCGTGTTCAGTGATCCTCCGCGTATTCTGCTGCTGATATTCCTCGGCTATGCAGCGTCTGGTCCGATCCAGTACCTGCTGCGTCTGCGTCGCCAGAGGTAGTTAGTCGGCCTGCATTTCCCGCATACTCCGCAGCTATAGATGCTTCAGTTCTCTATAACTGCGGAGTCATCATGCTGATCAAGATCCCTTCCACATCTGATTGCAAAGAATCGGATGTCACGCCCGAATCCATTTATCTCTCTCGCCGCGCGTTGCTCGGCAGCTCACTTGCAGGGCTCGCCGTCAGTGCGATGCCTCGTTGGGCCCAAGCCGAGGAAGCCTCGCGCTACGCCAACGTTGAAGCCGGTGCCGCGCCGGACTGGTTCAAAGGCAAATTGCCTGCGACCAAGTGGCAAGCCGTTACCGTCAAGGACGAGACGATCACGCCGTTCAAGGATGCGACCCACTACAACAACTTCTACGAATTCGGCACCGACAAGGGTGATCCTGCGCAAAACGCCGGTTCCTTGAAAACCGAGCCGTGGAGCGTTGTCATCGACGGGGAGGTGGCCAAGCCTGGCCGCTACGCGCTTGAAGACTTCATGAAGCCTTATCAGCTGGAGGAGCGTATCTATCGTCTGCGCTGTGTAGAGGCGTGGTCGATGGTGATCCCTTGGCTGGGTTTCCCGATCTCCGAGCTGCTCAAGCAGGTTGAACCCACGGCGAATGCCAAATACATCCGCTTCGAAACGCTGCAGGACCCGAAGACCATGCCTGGCCAGCGCTCCGGCTTTGCATTGATCGACTGGCCTTATGTAGAAGGTCTGCGCCTGGATGAGGCGATGAATCCCCTCGCGATTCTGGCGGTGGGCATGTATGGACGGGAGCTGCCCAATCAGAACGGCGCGCCGCTGCGTCTGATCGTGCCTTGGAAATACGGATTTAAAAGCGCGAAGTCCATCGTGCGCATCAGCCTGACGAGCGAGCAGCCGGAAACCACGTGGCAAAGCATTGCGGCAAGCGAGTATGGTTTCTATGCCAATGTGAACCCGACTGTTGATCACCCTCGTTGGACCCAGGCGCATGAGCGACGTCTGCCTAGCGGGCTGTTCAGCCCGAATATTCGCCAGACCGAGATGTTCAACGGGTATGGGGAGCAGGTTGCTTCTCTTTATGCAGGCCTGGATCTACGGAAAAACTATTGATGCGCTTCATCTACTGGCGAGTGTCGGTGTTCATCGCAGCAGCGTTGGTCCCCATGTATTGGCTCTACCAGGCGTGGATTTTTGCTTTGGGGCCGGATCCCGGGAAAGTGCTTGTTGATCGCTTGGGCCTTGGAACATTGACCTTGCTTTTGATCACGCTGGCGATGACCCCATTGCAGCGCACGACGGGCTGGCCCGGATGGATCGCTGTTCGCCGGCAGCTGGGGCTGTGGTGTTTCACCTATGTGGCGCTGCACATGCTGGGTTATGGCTTCTTTATTCTGGGGTTCGACTGGACGCAATTGGGCGTTGAGCTGGTCAAGCGGCCCTACATCATTGTTGGCGCGCTGGGGTTTCTGGGTCTGTTGTCGCTGGCGGTCACCTCCAATCGCTACAGTCAGCGCCGTTTGGGCGCGCGGTGGAAGAAGCTGCATCGGCTCAGTTACCTGATTTTGGGGCTGGGTTTACTGCACATGCTGTGGATTGTGCGGGCGGATCTGAAGGAGTGGGCTATATATGCAACGATCGGCGCACTGCTTCTTGTGCTTAGGATCCCCGTAATTGCTGGGCGTATCCAGCGTCGTCGGGCCAAGAGCAGCAACGTTGCCACCAAAGTTTAAATAAGTGCTTGACGCTCCTCTGGATCTGTCTATAATTCGCCCCACTTCCGGCGCAGACGAAACGGAAAACTCCTTGATAATCAAAGAGTTGGACAAATTAAGCAGCGAGGAATGCTTCGGTTCAGATGCTTGAATCGACAGCGGTAAAAAAGGCAGTTGACAGCAGATTGTAACGCTGTAGAATTCGCCTCCCGCTGACGCGAGACGTTAAGTCGAGCGAAGCGCAAGTGGTTGAAGTTGATAAGGAAACTTTGAAAACTTCTTAAAATAACCGCTTGACAGAAACAAGAGACGCTGTAGAATGCGCGCCTCGGTTGAGACGAAAGAT
>NZ_JBTOQG010000055.1:0-224 GCF_055283955.1 Pseudomonas sp. HP_12 | reverse complement strand
CCGTATTCAGCAGAGACATCTGCAGCGTCTTCTGACACCGCGCTTTCTCGCAGCAGACACAGCCCCTGTGGGAGTGAGCTTGCTCACGAAAGCGGCATTCCAGCCGCTGAACATTGTGTGGATATACAGACCTATTCGCGAGCAAGCTCGCTCCCACAATCCGTATTCAGCAGAGACATCTGCAGCGTCTTCTGACACCGCGCTTTCTCGCAGCAGACACAGCC
>NZ_JBTOQG010000054.1:0-246 GCF_055283955.1 Pseudomonas sp. HP_12 | reverse complement strand
TCAGCTACGAAAGATCATCAAGACGCGCGGTCACTTCCCGACCGACGATGCGGCAACCAAACTGATCTGGCTCGGGCTGCGCAATATCACTGCCAACTGGGGCTCTGCAGCCCATGACTGGAAGAGTGCGATGAATCAATTTGCGATTCTGTACGGAGATCGATTTATCAGGCCGACCTGGTAAAAGCACGGCCTGCCTAACGGCAGGCCGCTACCAGCCCGCACACAAAAAATCTGACAGTCCCT
>NZ_JBTOQG010000053.1:0-261 GCF_055283955.1 Pseudomonas sp. HP_12 | reverse complement strand
TGCAGGCTGAACGCAGACGACGCGGAGTGGGCCGAGCCGCATGGATGCGGCGAGAGCGCCGTCAGGACATGGATGTCCGTTCGGCGCGGGCCCACGGAGCGTCGTCGAAGTGAGGGTATTCCGACGAAGGAGGAACCCAACCATGAGCAAGCACCCTTGGTTACTTGGGGTGCTTTTCCAAGTAACTCGCCGAGGGGGTGTCAGAAATTTTGTGTTCGGGCATAACATGAGTAAGAGGTGCATGTATGCCAACCAAAAAGA
>NZ_JBTOQG010000052.1:0-270 GCF_055283955.1 Pseudomonas sp. HP_12 | reverse complement strand
GCTGTGTCTGCTGCGAGAAAGCGCGGTGTCAGAAGACGCTGCAGATGTCTCTGCTGAATACGGATTGTGGGAGCGAGCTTGCTCGCGAATAGGCCGTTATATCCACGCAATTTTCAGCGGCTGGAATGCCGTCTTCGCGAGCAAGCTCACTCCCACAGAGGCTGTGTCTGCTGCGAGAAAGCGCGGTGTCAGAAGACGCTGCAGATGTCTCTGCTGAATACGGATTGTGGGAGCGAGCTTGCTCGCGAATAGGTCTGTATATCCACACAA
>NZ_JBTOQG010000051.1:0-278 GCF_055283955.1 Pseudomonas sp. HP_12 | reverse complement strand
AATTGTTGGCGCCTGAGCTGGCCTCTTCCCGGCTAAAGCCGGTCCCACTAAAAGCATCGCGTACCCTCTGGAATCGCCTCCGACTGTAGGACCGGCTTCAGCCGGGAAGCTGTTGATCTGCTTTGAAGCGCTTTTGATATTCATACGAAAATGGCTCAAACACCGCAAATCGCGACTTGGGTGCAGGCTGAACGCAGGTCTCGCGGAGTGGGCCGAGCGGCATGGATGCCGCGAGAGCCGCCCCCCGCCATGGATGGCGGATGGCGGCGGGCCCACGG
>NZ_JBTOQG010000050.1:0-281 GCF_055283955.1 Pseudomonas sp. HP_12 | reverse complement strand
CAGCTCTTTAGGGATTTTGGGTAGCTCGCGTAACGCAGGTTTCTTTTTGGTTGGCATACATGCACCTCTTACTCATGTTATGCCCGAACACAAAATTTCTGACACCCCCGCAGACTGTTTCGCCTTCGGCGAGTTACTTGGAAAAAGCACCCCAAGTAACCAAGGGTGCTTGCTCCTGGTTGGGCCCTTCGTTCCTCAGGGTTCCTTCACTCCGGTCTCGCTCCGTGGGCCCGCCGCCATCCGCCATCCATGGCGGGGGGCGGCTCTCGCGGCATCCATGC
>NZ_JBTOQG010000049.1:0-316 GCF_055283955.1 Pseudomonas sp. HP_12 | reverse complement strand
CGCGGAGTGGGCCGAGCCGCATGGATGCGGCGAGAGCGCCGTCAGGACATGGATGTCCGTTCGGCGCGGGCCCACGGAGCGAGACCGGAGTGAAGGAACCCTGACGAAGGAGGGGCCCAACCAGGAGCACAAGCCCTTGGTTACTTGGGGCTTTATCAAGTAACTCGCCGAAGGCGAAACAGTCTGCCCCTAGGCAGACGCTTTTGAGGGACTGTCAGATTTTTTGTGTGCGGGCTGGTAGCGGCCTGCCGTTAGGCAGGCCGTGCTTTTACCAGGTCGGCCTGATAAATCGATCTCCGTACAGAATCGCAAATTG
>NZ_JBTOQG010000048.1:0-329 GCF_055283955.1 Pseudomonas sp. HP_12 | reverse complement strand
TCAATTTGCGATTCTGTACGGAGATCGATTTATCAGGCCGACCTGGTAAAAGCACGGCCTGCCTAACGGCAGGCCGCTACCAGCCCGCACACAAAAAATCTGACAGTCCCTTTGGATCAGGATCCTTAGGATCAAGAGCGTCTGCCTGGGGGCAGACTGTTTCGCCTTCGGCGAGTTACTTGGAAAAGCACCCCAAGTAACCAAGGGTGCTTGCTCCCGGTTTGGCCCTTCCTTCGTCAGGGTTCCTTCACTCCGGTCTCGCTCCGTGGGCCCGCGCCGAACGGACATCCATGTCCTGACGGCGCTCTCGCCGCATCCATGCGGCTCGG
>NZ_JBTOQG010000047.1:0-568 GCF_055283955.1 Pseudomonas sp. HP_12 | reverse complement strand
CCCGCGCCGAACGGACATCCATGTCCTGACGGCGCTCTCGCCGCATCCATGCGGCTCGGCCCACTCCGCGAAACCTGCGTTCAGCCTGCACCCAAGTCGCGTTTTGCGGTGACTGAGCCTTTTGCATATGAAGATCAAGATCAAAATCAGATCAACAGCTTCCCGGCTGAAGCCGGTCCTACAGTCGGAGGCGATTCCACAGGTGTACGCGGTGCTTTGTAGGACTGGCTTTAGCCGGGAAGAGGCCCGCTCAGGCGCCGACATTCTTGCTGACAGTCCCCCTCCTTGTGGGAGCGAGCTTGCTCGCGAATGCTGTATCACAAACACCAGATATCTGTCGGATGTACCGCCCCCTTCGTGAGCAAGCTCACTCCCACAAGTCCCTGGCCACTGATCTGCCCCTAAGCTGCCCTTGATCTGCTGTTGATCTGCTTTTGATCTTCATACACAGAAGGGTCAGTCACCGCCAATCGCGACTTGGGTGCAGGCTGAACGCAGGTCTCGCTCCGTGGGCCGAGCGGCATGGATGCCGCGAGAGCCGCCCCCCGCCATGGATGGCGGATGGCGG
>NZ_JBTOQG010000046.1:0-720 GCF_055283955.1 Pseudomonas sp. HP_12 | reverse complement strand
GTGGGCCCGCGCCGAACGGGCATCCATGCCCTGACGGCGCTCTCGCCGCATCCATGCGGCTCGGCCCACTCCGCGAGACCTGCGTTCAGCCTGCACCCAAGTCGCGATTGGCGGTGACTGGGCTTTTTGTGCATGAAGATCAAAAGCAGATCAAAAGCAGATCAACGGCTTCGCGGCTGAAGCCGGTCCCACTAAATGCGCGCGCTGCTGTTAGTGGGACTGGCTTTAGCCGGGAAGAGGCCAGCCCAGGCGGCGACAGTTTTGCTGATTGGACACCCCATCTTTGGGAGCGAGCTTGCTCGCGAATGCTTTATTTCAAACACCAGATATCTGTTGGATGTACCGACCCCTTCGCGAGCAAGCTCACTCCCACAAGTCCCTGGCGCTTGACCCACTCCGCGTCGTCTCCGTTCGGCCTGCACCCAAGTCGCGATTGGTGTCGTCTGGACGTCTTGCGTATGAAGATCAAGATCAAGATCAAAAGCAGATCAACAGCTTCCCGGCTGAAGCCGGTCCCACTAAATGCGCGCGCTGCTGTTAGTGGGACTGGCTTTAGCCGGGAAGAGGCCAGTTCAGGCGGCGACAGTTTTGCTGATTGGACACCCCATCTGTGGGAGATTCTATGGTTGTCATCAAGCCAAAATCCCCCCTTTCGGTTGATATTCGCTCTGATTTTTCATCAGGGAGAACGCGATCCGAGCGAGTTTGCGGCCAAGCATG